>CALXVE010000020.1 GCA_944391885.1 uncultured Clostridia bacterium
GTGAACGGGTTGGATTTTTCTTATGCTTTAAATTTATCTTGAATTTCTTTAATTTCATCATAATGGTTATCTAAAATGTCTAAAAATACTTTAGCTATTTCTGGGTCGAACTGAGTACCAGAACATCTTTCTATTTCAGCCCTTACGGTTTCTAAAGGCATAGCATCACGATATGTTCTTTTGGAAGTCATTGCATCAAATGTATCTGCAACAGCAGCAATTCTGGCCATATATGGAATATCTTCACCTTTTAATTTTCCAGGGTAGCCTTTACCATCATATCTTTCATGGTGATGTTTTACAATTGGTATAATATCTTGAAAAATGGTAGCATTGCATAGAATATGTGCGCCTATTGATGGGTGATTTTTAATTTCAGAATATTCATCATCAGTTAGTTTGGATTCTTTAAGTAAAATGCTATCAGGAATACCAATTTTTCCAATGTCATGGAATAAACCACCAACTTCTAAAGTTCTTAAATCTTCATCAGAAAGTTTTAAATATTTTCCAATTAATACAGAATAAGCTGAAACTCTATCTGAGTGTCCTCTTGTATATGGGTCTTTGGCTTCTACAGTATAACGCAAAGTTTGTACCATATCCAAATATGCTTTTTCCAATTTTTCATATGTATCAGATAATTCAGTATTAATTCTTTTAATTTCATTCATTTGCTCAATAGATTTAATACCTGACTCAATTAATAATAGTAATTGGTCAAATTTATCACTTTTTTCGCAATATCCTTGAATATCAAGCTTGCGAATTGTTTCAAGTGGTGGAGCTAAATCCTTATGTCCAGTTAATAATAAAATGTATAATTCTTTATTAAATTTACGTATTTCTTCAACTACTTTATCTCCATGAATTGGAGTCATAATAAAGTCCAATATCATTAAATCAAAGTGTTCATTTCTAACTAATTCTATGGCTTCTAGTGGGTCTGTTACTCCAACTAAATCATAACCAGAACGTCTAAGAAACACTGATAAAGAATCAACAATTCCTTCTTCATCATCAACTGCAATAATTTTATATCCTGCTTTTGTAGATTCTTGCATATTTTTTCTCATACAATCACCTCAGCTATGCGTATTATATCATAATTTGTCGTATTGTACAGCTTTTTTTTGAAAAAAGTATAAAAAAGTAGACATAATTAACCATATGAGTTAATTATGCCTTTAAAAGTAAATTACATTGGTAATATAATATGGAAAATTGTTCCTTTTCCTTTTGCAGTTTCAAAAGTAATGCTTCCATTAAAATGTGCACGAATGGTTGAATATGACATAAATAATCCAAGTCCGGTTCCATTTTTACCTTTTGTTGTTATCATTTCTTTAAATAGTTTGTCTTGCACTTCTTCTGGAAGACCATTTCCAAAATCTTGAACGGAGATAATAACATTCTTTCCAGATTGCTCCAAAATTAAATTAATATCCTTATTGGGTTCTCCTTTATATACTTGTATTGCATTTGAAATCATATTATTAATAACTTGCACCAAGCTATTGATATTACCTTTTAAAATTGTATCAGGCTCTGTTTTCATTTGGATATTTAGTGTAATTAATGCATTTTTTAATTCATGCCTCATTAAAATATTTACACGTTTTACTAATTCATCCAAAGTAAACGAAACAGCTTGTTCTTCTGACATAGTAACAGCTTGTCCTTTTACAGCAGTAATTACATCAGACATATATTCTGTATAAGATCTAATTTTTTCAATCCAATCTTTCATATCCTTAGCAATTGCGTGATGATCATCAACAGTTACTTCAGGGTCTCCAACTGAAAGTTCATATTCTTTAATTAAATCATTTAATCCCTCTGCTGCACCAGAAATTGACATTATTGGAGTTTTTAAGTTGTGTGCAATTCCACCAATTAATTGACCAAGTGAAGCTAAACGCTCTCTTTCCATTAACATATTTTGATTGTTTTGAATTGTTTGCATATCGTTCATATGCTGAGTAACGTCTTTTAGCAATATTAAAGTACCTAAAAAAGTTTTTTGAGAAAAGATACCACTTGCTTCAATATTGAAATATTTATCTTGTATTTTCATTTCTCTACGTACTAAAATAGTGTCTTCTGTAGATTTGCATTTTTCTAAAGCCGAATTTAAAAAATTAATATCCATATTTTCTAAATTTTGATAAGTGACAAATTTAATAAAATCAGCATTTCTAACATTTTCAGCTTTTAAATTAAATGTTTTTAAAAAAGTATTATTAAAATCTGTTATAATATTATCCTCATTTATAACTAAAAAGCTATCGGACATTCTATCAACTACTCTTTGCATTGCAATAGGTGTAACTTTTAGAAAACCATATTTAAATATTGCAACTGCAAAAAAGAAAATACTAAAAGCAAAACAAATTGGTGTTAAATAAATATTCATAGGGATAATATTAAATGTACCTAAAACATTAATAATAATTGGAATTAATACGCCACAAACAATTAAAATAGATTGTTTAGAGAAAAATCCCGCATTTTTAATAGAATATCTTAAAAGGTTTATTATGCTTATTGCAAATAGACCGTATGTATAAATATAATGTACTATTGTATAAGGTCCTGTAATAGTCTTACTTAAATCAGTAGAATAAACCTCATAGAATAAGTGATGATAATTATTTGTCCATAGAACTAGCAAGGATATTGCAGGCACTACAAATAAAAGTAAATGTCTTTTTTTAAATTCTATTTTTGTGTTTGAAAAAACAGAACTTGTAAAAAATATTGAAATTGATAAAAAACAAATACCTATATATGCAATATAATCAAAAAATATGGGATTAATATTTAATGATTCAGCAAATAATATTTGACAAATTAACGGAACAAGCCAAATAAAAATTAATATTAAATTTATTGAAAATACATTGGTTATTGTATTTTTAAAATTATTTTTTTGAATGTAAAAATACAATGCCAAAGTAATAATTGTTGATATAATTAACATTATCAAGCTAAAAGTATCCATAATTTATTCTCCTATATATTTTTTATCAAGTTTTCAATATACTTTTTAGTAATAATTGGCCATGAAAAATCTATTTTAGTTAAAAATTCTTGCGAAAAATCACTTCCTATTTTTATAGGTGTATCATATACTAATTTATTTTCACTGTTTAAATCATTTAATATATTAGAAATAATATACTTTTTTTCATCATTTTTCAACATATTATTTATAATATTTCTAAATTCTAAATCAGAAACAATATTAATTTTATTTTTTTTAGGCAGTAAATCAATAAAATCTTTTATAAAAACATGGTTTGGATTATATATATGCAAAACTGATATGTTTTTATTAAAATATTCTATACTTTTTACAACAGCTTCTGCAACATAATCAACTGGGCTAAATTCTATATATTTATCTAAAACATAATCTGGAAGCGCAGAAATTTCTAAAAATGATTTTATTTTATTTGCAAAAGCATTTTCTTTTGAGTTAAGTTGGAATTTTCCGTCAGAGAATCTACTTGTAATATTTCCAATTCTCAATATTAAAGCTTCTAATTTATTTTTTGCGATTTCTTCTAAAATACTTTTTTCTGCTTCAAATTTACTACGGACATATACATTTTCCATTGATTGACCTATGTAAAGGTTTGTTTCGTTAAAATTTACGTCATTTTCAAAATTATTATCATTAGCAGCAAAATCAGCTAAAGTGTTGCCTGAAACACTTATTGTTGATATTTGTATTAATTTCTTATTATATTTTTCACAAAAATCAATTAATTTTTTTACACTGGTTGTATTGATTGCTTCAAAATCACTGTAATTTCCATAATGTTTTACCGTTGCAGCAGTATTAATTACATAAGAAATTTTATCACTAAGTGAAAGTGATTTTTCATCTGATAAACCTAATTTATCTTGGGTTAAATCTGAATTTATAATAAAAATACGTTTATTTATTAAATTATCATATTTATCTCCAAAATAAAAATGTAATTTTCTTAAAACTTTATCAGTTAATGAAGTACTAGGATCCTTTCTTACCAAACAATAAATTTTAATATCTGTATTTTGAATCAGATAATTTAATATGTGAGCTCCCAAAAAGCCAGTTACACCAGTTAATAAAACATTTTCCATTGGATGGTAAAAAATTTCTTTTAAATTTTTAACGTTATTTTTAACTAATACATTATTTACATTAGAATAATCATAGCTTTTATAAAAATCAAGAGAATTTTCACTAGCAATTATCTTTTTATCTATAAAAGTTGCCAACTTTCGTATAGTGTTGTATTTGAAAATTTCTGCATATGTAACATTAATATTTTCTTTTAATAAAGCAATTTGCATTTTTAAAGCAAGTAATGAATCCCCACCAATTTCAAAGAAATTATCTGTTACGCTAATAGGAGAAATACAAAGTAAATCTTCCCATATTTTAGCAATTTCGCACTCTGTATCAGATTTTGGTAGAATAATATTTTTATTAGTATTTGTAAAATTAGGCTCTGGTAATGATTTTACATCAATTTTTCCATTAGGTGTGTATTTAAAATCATCTATTTGCATAATATATGTTGGGAGCATGTAGTTTGGCAAAAACATACTCAAATATTGCTTTAATTCGGCTACAGGTATTCTGTTTTTTGAAACAAAGTATGCACATAAAATTTGCCTACCAAATGAATCGGTATTTGCAGTAACTTTAACATTTTCTATTCCGTTAAATGTTAAAAATATTTTTTCGATTTCACCTAATTCGATTCTTAAACCTCTAATTTTTACTTGAAAATCAGATCTTCCTAAATAAATTAGCTCGCCATTACTAGACCATTTTGCCAAATCGCCGGTATCGTAGATTTTTTTAGAATTATCATATGGATTAGCTACAAATCTGGCATTGGTTAAATCGTGATTATTTAAATATCCCTTGCAAACACCATCACCACCAATATACAATTTACCAGGTATGTTTACAGGAAGTAGATTTAAATTATCATCTAAAATATACATTATTGTATTAGCTATAGGTTTTCCAATTGTAATATCATTTGTGTTACTTAAATCTTTTATAGATGACCATACCGTGGTTTCTGTTGGACCATACATATTATAAATCTTAGCATTTGTTAGGCTTTTAATTTTCTGTAGTAAATTATAAGGAAAAGCTTCACCACCAAGCATAATGACTTTAAGTTCTTTTAAAAAGTCCAAAGAACCCTCATCACTAATTAATAAAGAAAATTTTGAAGGTGTTGTTTGTAACATAGTAACTTTATTTTTAAGGCATAATTTATTTAGTGCTTCTGGAATTGTTTGCTCAGTTTCATTTGCCATAATAATTGTTAATCCATTTTCTAAAGGTAAAATAGATTCAAGCACAAAAATATCAAAACAAATTGTAGTTACAGAAACTATCACTTTATCAAATTTTATCTCTGCCATAGTTCCTTTTATAAAATTATTTACATTTTTATGAGTTATAGCAACGCCTTTTGGGTTCCCTGTAGAGCCAGAAGTATAAATTACATATGCCAAATTATCAGGTGATATAACTTCACTTAAATTAGAAACATCATAGTTATTGTATATTGAATTTTTACTTAACGTAACATCAACTATGTCAACATTGTTGATTGTTATAGAATCATCATTTGATAAAATTAAATTAACTTTGCTATCAGTTGCTATGTATTGTATTCTATTTTTAGGATATGTTGGATCTAATGGTAAATATGCTGCACCTGTTTTTAAAATTGCAAACATACTAACAATAATTTCTAAAGAACGTGGTAGCATAATTCCTACAATCGAACCATTTTTAACACCTTTTTCAATTAAGTATCTTGCTAATTGATTAGATTTTTCATTTAATTGGCGGTATGTTAATTGTTTATCTTCAAAAACAACAGCAATATTGTCTGGCGTTTTTTCAACTTGTTTTTCGAATAAATCTACAATTGTTTTATTGCGTGGATAATCCATAGCCGTATCATTAAACTCGCACAAAATTTGCTTTTTCTCCATTTCTGAGAGCATGTCAATATCAGCTATTTTAATGTCTGAATTTTCCAAAATAGCATTTAATATGTTAATATAGTGTAAAGAAAATCTTTTTATAAAATCTTCATCAAATAATTTTGTGCAATATTCAAAACGCAAAGATAGTTCATTATCAATAGGTATAATTTCCAAAGATAAATCAAATTTTGAAATATGGTTATCGGGTATAAAATATTTTGATTTAATACCTTTAAAGTTTATTTCTGGATACCCATTATTCTGATAAATAAACATAATATCAAATAAAGGATTTCTGCTAATATCTCTTTTTACATTTAATTCTTTGACTAATTCATCAAAAGGATATGTTTGGTTTTGAAATGCTGATAAGCAGTAGTTTTTAATATTAGCTGAAAAGTCTTTAAAGCTTAAATCATGGTCAACATTATTTTTTAAAGCAAGTGTATTAACAAACATACCAAGAATATTTGAAAGCTCTGGTAATTCCCTTCCAACAATAGGTGTGCCAATAACAATATCATTTTGAGAGGTATATTTTGAAATTAATATGTAAAAAACAGATAACATTAGCATGTATGGTGTAATTTTAAGTTTTTTAGCTAAATTGTTAACATTTTCAAAAATATCATTATTTAAATTAATATAGTAATTTGCGCCTTCAAAGTTTTGAACAGAAGGTCTTGTATATGTTGTAGGCATATTTAATAAAGGTATTTCATCTTTATATTGATTTACCCAAAAATCTCTAGTTTTCTTAAATTTTTCTTTATTGAATTGGTCTTTTTCCCATAAGGTAAAATCTTTGTAGTCTATATGTTTTTCAGGCAAAGTTTCTCCATTGTATAAAGCGCTCAGTTCATTAAGCAATATAGTAAGAGAAGTACCATCACTGATTATGTGGTGCATATCAAGTAATAATAGAATCTGACCATTTTTTAACTTAGTAACTTTACACCTAAATAATGGAGCTTTTGATAAATCAAATGGCTTTACAAAATTATTATAAATATCATTTAAATCATCAGAATCTGCTTTTTCTAATTTTAGGTTAAAATCTATTTTATCATCTATAATCTGAACAATATCATTTTCTATTACCTTAAAATGTGTACGCAAAACCTCATGCCTATCAATTAATTTATTAAAACATTTTTCTAATAGCTCAATGTCTAGGGATTTATCTAAAATAATTCCACCTGATACATTATATAAAACAGAATTATCATCCATAATTGAAGCATAATAAATTCTTTTTTGTGCATTGGAAGCGGGATAGTATGATTTTTTAGCTACTTTATTTATGCTCCTATCATCTAATTTTGCAAGTGAAGCAATATAGTCTGATAAATCTTTAATAACAGGATGATTAAAAATATCACCCACAGTAACTGTTACATTTAATTTGTGTGATATTGTATTTGTAAATGAAATTGCGGATAATGAGTCACCACCCAAGTCAAAAAATGAATCTGTAATGCTTATATTTTTGATATTTAATAATTTCTCAAGAAGTTCAACGATTATTTTATCTATATCATTTCTAGGTTTTACAATTTCTCGTTTTATATCATCAATACTTGGTACAGGAAGAGCTTTTATATCGACCTTTCCATTAATATTTAATGGAAATTCTTTTAATTGCATAATAAATGTAGGTACCATATATGATGGTAAATGTTTTTCTAATATACTTTTTAATTTTTTAATATCTATTTGTTCATCTGAAAGTACATATGAACAAATTGTTTTGTTATTGTTAATATTTTTTATTACAGTTAATGCTTGCTTAATATTATTAATATCTAAAAGTTTTCTATCAATTTCAGAAAGTTCAATTCTAAAGCCTCTAACTTTTACCTGGTTGTCAATTCTCCCTAAAAATGCAATATTTCCATCTGGTAACCATTTTACCAAATCTCCTGTTTTGTAAATAAGTCCATCACCAAAAGGATTAGATATAAATTGTTCTTTAGTTAAATTTTCATTATTTAAATATCCTCTAGCCACGCCATCTCCTCCAACCCATAGCTCACCAGGAACGCCAATTGGGCATAATGTGCCGTTTGTTACAACATAAGCTGTAGAATTTGTGATTGGTTTTCCTATTGGAATAATTTTTTCATTTCCAATTACTGGGTAGCATGTTGAATATGATCCGTTTTCAGTAGGTCCATAGCAATTGATTATTTTTAAATTGGGTGCGCAAGCTTTAATTTTTTCAATACTTGCTTTAGAGATAACATCTCCACCAGTTAATAAATATTTTAAATTACTAAACATGCTAGGGTTTTGGATTCCTAATTGGTTAAATAAACCAGTTGTTAAAAACAAGATGGTTACATTTTTTTCTTTTAAAAAGTTAGTAAAATATGGAATATCAAGGATATTTTCCTTTTTTAAGATATATAATTTAAAGCCATGTAGAAGACTGCCAAATATCTCGAAAATGCAGGCGTCAAATACAATAGTACCAGTTTGTACCATGACTTCATCTTTTGAAAATTCAATGAAATTTGGAAAGGCAGCAAGCCTAATAATGTTTTTATGTTTTACCATAACTCCCTTAGGGTTGCCAGTAGAGCCAGAAGTATACATTACATACATTAAATCCTCTGGAGTAATGGAGATATTTAAATTTGAAGCATCTTCAGTGTTATAAAAATCTTCTGATAAATCTACTAAAATAGTTGGAACATCTATATTGCAGTTTACATTTTTAGAAGATAATATAACCTTAGGTGAAGAATTATTGATAATGTAATTTAGCCTGTCTTCTGGATAATCTAAGTCAAGTGGTAAAAATGTTGCTCCAGATTTTAAAATGGCTAACATAGAAACAACTACTTCTAATGATTTATTTAAATAAATGCCGACAATATCACCAATCTTAACATTATTTTTAATTAAAATATGTGATAATTGGTTTGCCTTTTGATTTAATTCTTTATATGTTAATTGTGTATCTTCAAATATAACAGCGATGTTATCAGGTGTTTTTTGCACTTGGTCTTCAAACAAATCCACAATTGTTTTATCACGTGGATAATCCACAAAAGTGTTATTAAAGTCATACAAAATTTTATGTTTTTCTTCTGGTGTAATGATTTCTAAATTTTTTAACAATACATTATTATTAGCAATAATTTGGTCAATTACTGATAAAATTTTATCATGTAAGTTGTTAATTTCTAATTCTGTTAATTTATCTTGTTTGTAGTCATATGCAATAGTCATCTTATTTTCATCATTTAAATCAAACAAATGAATTTCAAGTTCATCTCCAGAATTACCGTTAAAAATCCAATCTGTTGTATAATTTAAATTATTACTTTCTTCAACGGCTTTAGTAATTTGATATGATAATATTACATTATATAGACTAGGAATAGAAGCGTCTCTTTTTCTAATATCTTCTAAAATTGTCTGATAAGAATATTTTTGGTGTCTAAAAATAGAAGTTGTATCTATTGCAACTTTTTTTGCAAAATCTATAAAACTATTATCTGGATTTAAGTTAATTCTTAGTGGTGCAACACTTATAAACATACCCATTGTGTGCTTTTGCTCAAAATTGGTTCTGTTTAAAACTGGAGTACCAATTACAAAATCATTTAAACTTGAAAATTTAGAAACATATACAGAATAAACTGCCATAAAGAAATTATATATTGAAATTCTATATTTATCACAAAAAGCTTTTATATTATTCAATTTATTTTCATCTAATATGAACTCTTTTCTGGCACCTTTACAAGAAGTTTTGCTTTTTTTCTCATCAGAAGTAGAAGAAATAGAGGCAATTTCTGGAATTGTTTTAAAAACATCATCCCAGTATGCTTTATCTTTAACATATTTATCACTATTTTTATAATCATTTTCTGCATTAATATAATTTATATATGAAGGTTGTAATTGGGATTTATAGTTGCCAGATACAAGCTCTGAGTAAATTTTTGCCACATCTTTAGCAATTAAGCCTAAGCTCCAAGAGTCTCCAATTAGATGGTGAACGTTTATGAAAAAACCACCAGAACAATTTGGAAGTTTGAATAATAAAACTTTAAATAGAAAATCATTTTCTGAAAAGAAAGGAGTATTTGCGAATTTTAAAGCGGTTTTTCTAACCTCTTTTTCAGATGATAATTCAATTGTATCAATATCAAAAGGTGAGTATTCTTCTAGATATTGAAGACAATTTCCTTCTTTTTGAGTTACTTTTAATCTCATGGCATCATTTGTTTTAACCATTTCATTAATTGCTTTTTTTAAAATTTCAAAATCAACTTTAGTATTAAATGAAAAATATCCACAAATTGTGTTAATAGATGTTCCTTGGTAAAATTTTTCAGTTAGCCAAATTGATTTTTGTGGATTAGTTAAATTATAATAATTCATTTGTGTAAAAACCCCCTGTATATTACTTAATTTAATACTTTTCTTTTGTATAAGTTTTTTAAATGAATTTTATCTTTTAAATTTATCCATACAGAATTATTGTATCATTAATTCAAAAATTTTACAACAAAAATTTGTAAAATTTTGTCATTTCCTTTGGGACGGTGGAGACAGGAGAAAATTGACCTTTTGGGGACGGGCCCAAAGGAGAAAATTGTCTTTCTTCCCCCGTCCCAAAAAAAACATGTTTAAAATTGGCAAAACTGGGAAATATTAATATAACAATATTTAATTAAAAGAGGCACTATGGAAGAATATTTGAAAAAACAAAAAAGAAGAAGAATTAAAAATTATTTTGTTGGTACTTTTATTAGTATTTTGCTTGTGATTATAATAGCACTTTTATACCTGTTATATCAAAATATCTATTTACCAAATACAAGTATATTTACGCCACAAAAGGTAGATAGTACAAGGATGCTTCAAACAGTAGAGGAAGTTGAAGAAGAAAATAGAACAATTACACAAGTTATAAAAAAGGTAAATGAAAGTATTGTTGGAATTTCTAAACTAAAAAGCTTAGGTAGTACAATATTTACACAAAATGATATGACAGAATTAGGGCTTGGTACTGGTATGATTGTTAGTGAAAATGGGTATATTTTAACAAATGAGCATGTTTCAGGAGAAAAATACAGTAGTTGCTATGTTACACTACCAAGCGGAAAAAGCTATACAGCAAATGTTTTATGGTCAGATTCAAACATAGATTTAGCAATAATAAAAATTAATGCTAAAAATCTGCCATATGTTACATTTGGGGATTCTGAAAATATTAAAGTGGGGGAAAAGGTATATGCAATTGGAAACCCTATAGGGTTTGAGTTTCAAAGAACTGTAACTTCTGGAATTGTAAGTGCTATTAATAGAACAATTACATTAGAAGAAGATGGAAAAAATTCATATATGGAAGATTTAATTCAAACAGACGCAACAATTAACCCAGGAAATAGTGGCGGTCCACTAATAAATGCAAGTGGAGAGGTAATAGGAGTAAATACTGTAAAAATTACTTCTGCAGAAGGAATAGGATTTGCGGTGCCAATTAACACAGTAAAAACAATAGTTAGAAAATTTGCTACAGAAGGAAAATTTAAAGAAGCTACACTTGGAATTTTTGCTTATGATAAAAATGTAATACCATATTTAAATAGCAATTTGCAGCTAGATAATGGAATTTACATTGTACAAGTAAAGGTCAATTCACCGGCTAGCAAGGCAGGTTTAATGAAAAAAGACATTATTTTATCAATAGATGGAATACCACTAGAAAAAATGTGTGATTTAAGATGTTATATTTATGAAAAAGAGCCAGGAGATAAGGTCATATTGCAAGTGCTGAGGAATCAGAGAAAAATGACAGTTGAGGTAACTTTGGGACGGTGCGTAATTGGGGACGGGTCCCAGTCACCCTAAATAGGGTGACTGAGGGACGGTTCTTGCAAGATTATTGTAAACATTATTAAATACAAAAAAATATTAACATAAAACAATGAAGGCGCCTAGATGTAAGCGTTAATTTATAAAGATGGGAGAGGGTAAAGTGAATTCATATTGGATAGAAAGTGTAAAAAATGAAAAGAAAGAATTTTCAAAATTTGAAAAGGATGCTAAAGCAGATGTATGCATTATTGGTGGCGGATTAACTGGACTTACAACCGCATATTATTTATCAAAAACAAATTTAAAAGTAATTTTATTAGAAAAATTTAGATTATGTGAGCATGCAAGCGGAAATACCACCGCCAAAATAACAAGTCAGCATGATTTATTTTATAATTATTTAATACAGTCACAGGGGAAAGAAAAAGCAAAACAATATCTAGAAGCAAATGAAGAAGCTATTAAAAATATTGAAAATATAGTTAAAGAAGAAAATATAGATTGTGATTTTGAAAGGGCAGATAATTACGTATACACACTAAAACAGGAAGAATTAGAAAAAATTAAAAAGGAAGTAGAAGCGGTTCAAAAATTAGGTTTTCCTGCAGAATTCAAAATGGATTCTGAACTTCCATTTGATATATTAGGAGCAATAAAATTCCCAAAGCAAGCCAAATTTAATCCATGCAAATATGCAAATGGCTTAGTAAATGCAATTATAAAAAAAGAAAATGTAGCAATATTTGAAAATACAAAAGTAGTGGATTTAAAAGAAGCAGAAAATTCATTATATAAGATTATTACAGAAAAAGGGTATTGCATAACAGCTAAACATGTGGTTATAGCGTCACATTATCCAATAATTAATGCTCCTGGATATTATTTTTTGAAAATGTATCAAGAAATGTCATATTTAATAGGTGTAGAAACAGATAAACCTTTATTTAATGGCATGTATATAAATTCCGAAACCCCAACAGTATCTTTTAGAACAGCTAAAAAAGATGGAAAAGATTTATTATTAATAGGGGGCATGGGACATAAAACGGGTGAAAGAAAGGATATTTCAGATAGCTACAAAAACTTAGAAGCAATTGCAAAAAAATATTATCCGGACTGTAAAATTCCATATCACTGGTGCACAGAAGACTGCATTTCATTAGATAAAATACCATACATCGGTGAATTTTCAAGCTTAATGCCAAATGTATATGTAGGCGCAGGTTATAAAAAATGGGGCATGACGACTTCTAATGTTGCAGCAAATATTATTACAGATAAAATTTTAGGTAGGCAAAACCCTTATGAAGAAGTATTTACATCAACAAGATTAGAACCAATAAAAAATTACAAAGAATTAGGAAATATGGTAAAAGAAGTTGCGACATCTTGGACTGTAGAAAAACTAAAAATTTCAGAAGAAAAATTGCAGGACTTAAAAAAAGGAGAAGGTGGAATAATAGAACTTGAAAACAAAAAGGTAGGGGCTTATAAGGATGAAAATGGCAAAGTATATTTAGTAAAGCCTGTGTGTTCACACTTGGGTTGTGAGCTTACATGGAATAACTTAGAAAAAACTTGGGATTGCCCATGCCATGGCTCAAGATTTGATTACAAGGGAAAATCCATTTATGATCCAAGTGTTAAGGATTTGAAAGTGTACGAATATTAAAAATATAAGCTGTTCTAAAATATTTTAGGGCAGCTTTTTAACAAATAAAATAAACCATTCTGCTGTACTGAGCTAATGGTTTATTAAATCTTTATCTCGGCAAAACCACGTTTGTGGATTTGTCATTTCCTATACTTATTATAATCTATTTGTAAGTAAAAAGTCAAGAAATATGATAAAAATTTATAATAAATTTAAATATAAATATGAGTAGTAATTTACAAAAAAATAGAAAAGATTAGATGCAAAAATCTAATCTTTATTTTATTTTTAAAATATGCAAAAGGAAGGATTTCTAAAAAAATTGTCTAAATATTAGAATATAAAGATGAGGTGGTTCTTATGAAAAAGAAAAGTATTATAATAGTAGTAATAATTATAGCTTTAATAGTATTATTAGTTCCAATTCCAAGGTATTTAAATGATGGCGGAAGCGTAGAATATAGAGCATTACTTTATAAAATAACTGACTATCATCAGCTTGTACCAGAAGGCTTTAATTATATTGAGGGAATAGGAATAGAAATACTTGGCATAGAAGTATTTAATAATGCAAAAGAGCAAAACGAAACATTAGAAACAACAAGAGAAAGAATAAAATTAGAAGAAGTGAATAATATTTCAAAAGAGGGTTCCTGTTTCAGAATACCCTCTTTTTAATGCATCAATTTTCTAAATATTTAAATAAAATCATAATTGAAAATGTGAAACTTATGTGAATTTTAGCAGTCTGAAATTGACAGTGCTAAAATGCTGATATATAATTTAAATCTGACTAATAAAACGAAAGGGAGAAGACAATGTTAAAATTATTAAAAAATTTTGGTAAAAGACAATGGGCATTAGTGTTAGTAGCATTTGCATTAATTTTAGGTCAAGTATGGTTGGATTTAAAAATACCAGACTATATGTCTGAAATAACTGTATTAGTTCAAACAGAAGGTAGCCAAATGAGTGAAATCCTTAAAAATGGCGGATTTATGGTTGCTTGTGCATTTGGTAGTTTAATATCTTCAATTATTGTTGGGTATATTGCATCTAATATATCAGCTGCATTTTCAATGAATATTAGAAAAAAACTATTTAACAAAGTTGGGGATTTGGCGATAAGTGAAATAAAACAATTTTCAACCAGTAGCTTAATTACCAGAACAACAAATGATATAACACAAATAGAAATGCTAATAGCAATGGGATTACAACTTTTGATAAAAGCACCAATTACAGCTATTTGGGCAGTTAACAAAATATTAAATAAAAGCTGGCAATGGAGCGCGCTTACAGCAGTTGGTGTTGTAATTCTACTTGGAGTTATCGTAACTTTAATGGTTATTATAATGCCAAAATTCAAAATAGTACAAAAATTAATTGATAAAATTAATGGTGTAACACGTGAGAATTTAACAGGTATACGTGTAGTAAGGGCTTTTAATGCAGAAGAATATCAAGAAGATAAATTTGAAGAAGTAAATAATAGACTGACAAAACAGCAATTATTTAATCAAAAAGCTTTTGCAGTACTTTCACCAGTTATGTATTTAATAATGTATTTTTTAACATTGGGAATTTATTTTATAGGGGCATATTTAATAAAAGATGCTGCTATGGCAGATAAATTACCATTGTTTGGCGATATGGTAGTATTTAGTTCATATGCAATGCAGGTACTAATGTCATTTTTAATGCTTGCAATGATATTTATGATGCTACCACGTGCTTCAGTATCTGCTAACCGTATTAATGAGGTGTTGGACACAGAAATTACTATAAAAGATGGAAAAATAAATACAGATACAACAGGAGAAAAAGGAACTGTGGAATTTAAAAATGTATCTTTTAAATATCCTGATGCAGAAGAATATGTGTTAAAAAATATTTCATTTAAGGCAAATAAGGGAGATACAGTTGCTTTTATAGGCTCAACAGGAAGCGGAAAATCTACATTAATCAATTTAATTCCAAGATTTTATGATGCAACAGAGGGCGAAGTTTTAGTAGATGGAGTAAATGTAAAAGATTATACACAAGAATTTTTGCATGATAAATTAGGCTATGTGCCACAAAAAGCAGTGATTTTCAATGACACTGTAAGTGGAAATGTATCATATGGAGAAAATGGAAAAGGCGAAATTACAGATAAAAAAATAAAAGAAGCAATAGAAGTAGCACAGGCAAGAGAATTTGTAGAAAAAATGGATGATAAATATGATACACATATTGCACAAGGTGGTACAAATGTATCTGGTGGACAAAAACAAAGATTATCAATTGCAAGAGCAATAGCAAGAGACCCAGAAATATACATTTTTGATGATAGTTTTTCAGCACTAGACTATAAAACAGATAGCGTTTTAAGAAAGGAACTTAAAAAATACACTAAAGATGCAACAACATTAATTGTAGCACAAAGAATAGGAACAATTATGAACGCAGATAAAATTTTAGTGTTGGATAATGGAAAATGTGTGGGTCAAGGTACACACAAAGAATTATTAAAAACATGTGAAATATATAAACAAATAGCATTATCACAATTATCAGAAGAAGAATTAAATGGTTAAATTTTAGAAAGGTATGGTAGAAAATGCAGGAAAATAATACAAGAGTACATAGAACTCCAAGAGTTATGAGAGGACCAGGCATGGGGGGAGCAGGAGAAAAAGCAAAAGACTTTAAAGGAGCAATTAAAAGATTATTTAAAGAGTTAAAACCTTTTAGAGTATTAATTATAACTGCTTTAATACTAGCTGCTTTGGGTTCAATACTAGCGTTAGTTGCACCTAATAAATTATCTGAATTAACAGATACAATATCAGCAGGTTTAATAGTAACAAAAGATGCCCCTGAGCCATTTATGGATATGGACACTATTAAAGGAATAGCACTATTTTTAGCAATATTATATGTTGTAAGTGCCTTATTTACATATATTCAGTCACTAGCAATGACAGATGTTGCAAATAAATTTGCAAAAAGTTTAAGAAGCAGAATTTCTGTAAAAATAAATAAATTACCACTAAAATATTTTGATAAAAACTCAATTGGTGACATATTATCAAGGGTAACAAACGATGTTGATACAATTGCACAATCAATGAACATGTCCTTAGCAACATTAGTAAGCAGTTTTACACAATTTTTTGGTGCAATTATAATGATGTTTTATACTAACTGGATTATGGCAATTACAGCGATTGTATCAAGTTCTATAGGATTTGCATTTACATTAATTATCTTGTCAAAATCACAAAAATACTTTGTGGCAAGACAAGAAGAACTTGGAAACTTAAATGGGCATATTGAAGAAATTTATTCTGGATTAAATGTTGTTAAAGTATATAATGGTAAAAAACAAGCAAATGAAAAATTTGATGAATTAAATAAAAAAGTATATAACGCAAACCGCAAAAGCCAATTCCTATCTGGCTTGATGCAACCTATTATGAACTTTATAGGAAACTTTGGATATGTTGCAGTATGTATAGTAGGTGCACTTCTTACAATGAATAATGTAATATCTTTTGGTGTTATTGTAGCATTTATAACATATGTACGTTTATTTACAAACCCATTATCACAAATGGCACAAGCAACAACTTCTTTGCAAACAACTGCAGCTGCAAGTGAAAGGGTATTTGAATTCTTGGACGAGGAAGAAATGCCTGACCAAAAAGAAATAACACAGGTATTAAGAAAAGAAGATGTAAAAGGAAATATAGAATTTGAAAATGTGGTATTTCAATATGCAGATGCAGAAAAACCAACCATAAAGAACTTTAGTGCAAAAGCATTACCTGGTCAAAAAGTAGCAATAGTAGGTCCAACAGGTGCTGGAAAAACAACAATGGTAAACTTATTAATGAAATTCTATGATATAAATTCAGGAGATATAAAAATAGATGGTGTATCAACTAAAAATTTAACAAGGGAAAACATTCACGAACTATTTACAATGGTATTGCAAGATACATGGTTATTTAGCGGAACTGTAAAAGAAAATATTGTATATAACAATGAGAACATAAGTGATGAAAATGTTGTTGAAGTTTGCAAAACTGTAGGCTTAGACCACTTTATTAGAACTTTACCACACGGATATGACACAGAACTTTCTGAAAATGACAGTGTATCTGCAGGGCAAAGACAATTACTTACAATAGCAAGAGGAATTTTACAAGACGCGCCATTTTTAATACTAGATGAAGCAACATCAAATGTAGATACAAGAACAGAAGAACTAGTTCAGCAAGCAATGGATAAACTAGCAGAAGGAAAAACTTCATTTATAATTGCGCATAGGTTATCTACTATAAAAAATGCAGATTTAATTTTAGTAATGAAAGATGGAAACATCATAGAACAAGGAAATCATGAAGAATTAATGGAAAAAAACGGATTTTATGCAGATTTATATAATAGTCAATTTGCGCTATAAAAAATAAAAGACTAGTGGTGCCATCTAGAAACACGTTTACAAAAATGTATTTCTAGATTCTATCTTAATATAATTCGATTTATTTGATTATAATTTAACATATGTTTCATATTTTATCAATACTTTTTATAATAAAAACCAAATATATAGAGAATAGCCTGATATTGAAAATGTTTTAGCATTTCAATATCAGGCTATTTAAACGAAATTAAATCATTTTCTCTAGCAATATTCTTTGGATAAATCTTACGAATTAACGTTCATTAAGACTTGACATTATTTCTTTTGCATACTCTAATGTCATTCCTCTTGCTGTTGACATACGTCCTTCTTTTAAGTGCACAAATAAACAATTGTTGATTGATATTCCTCCGCAAACAGATAAGCATTTACCGTCTTTCAGGTAATCTACAACTTCATCATCAGAAATATTATCAACACTTAATCTTGCAACATCCGTAATATTAACACTTTGAAGAATTCTGTCTTTTTCTGCAAGCAACACAGCATTTCCTGTATAAGCATAAACCTCCTCGCTTCCTCTCATACGATTAAGAAGATTGCGAGCCTCATCAATTGATTTTGGTTTTCCATACATAACATTATCAAAAACGATGTTTTGGTCAGCAGCAATAATAAGGCGTAATCCTCTATCTTTTGTTGCCTCAAAAACAGTTTTTGCTTTACGCATAGAAATCTCAGCCAACTGATTTTTAAAAGATTTAGACTCATCTGGTGTTTCATCAGCATTGCTTACAATTACCTCGAAAGGAATGCTATCATCAATAAGTTGTTGCTTACGTACAGCAGATTTAGATGCCAAAATCACACGAGGAAAGTTCTTCACAATTCTTGTGAAAGGCTCTACTAAATCTTCGGGTTTGTCATAGAAAATAATTTCTGTTGCAATGTTTGCCATTGTTGTTGAAATGTCGCTGTTTGTTTTTGCTATAACATAAATTGGTTTACCTATGGCGTAGCAAAATCCACCATTCATACCAAGCCCAACACCTTTTTCGCTAAACTCAATGATATTGCAATCACACTGCATCATCGCAGGAAAAGCATAATCTCTCATAAGAGCTTTACCTTCAGGAATATAGGCTTCACCCCATTTTTCAACATCACGTGCCATTAGAGTAATTTCAACACCTGCTTTGTTTAAAGCTGATTCAATAGCCTCAACTTTTGCTCTGTCTTCATCCCCCTCGTGAAACTTCAATGCAAAAAATGAGTGTAGTGTACCAGGCTTCCTTTCATAAGAAATTTTCGCCCTTTGTGCTACTTCTGACATATAAATACCTCCTAAAAAATATTACATATAAAATATGTATGTTTGCATTATAACATAATTTTTACAAAAAAGCATAA
>CALXVE010000021.1 GCA_944391885.1 uncultured Clostridia bacterium
CGTTCAACCTCTCAGTCCGGCTACTGATCGTCGACTTGGTAGGCCGTTACCCCACCAACTATCTAATCAGACGCAAGGCCATCTTATAGCGGATTCCTCCTTTCCCACTTCTATCATGTGATAAATATGGCATATGCGGTATTAGCAATGATTTCTCATTGTTATTCCCCTCTATAAGGCAGGTTCCTTACGCGTTACTCACCAGTCCGCCACTAACCGCTTCCAAATGTAAACATTCGGATTAAGTCCGTTCGACTTGCATGTCTTATGTGCGCCGCCAGCGTTTATCCTGAGCCAGGATCAAACTCTCAATTTTTCTTTGAAAAAATAAACTTCGTATTACTTTGTAAAACTTGTTTCTTTTTTCTGTTTATTTTAAAGATAAGCTTCACTGCTTCTCTTTGTATTTTCTTTGAGTTTTTCGACTCTATTATTTTTCTGGCTGTGATTTTACTCACATTATTTTTTATTGGTTTTCTCAAAGGTTTATTGTTTACTTTTCAATGTGCTTATAAAATCTTCAGGCGAGGTGTCTCGCTGAAGACAATATTCATTTTAGCACACCCTCAAACTAAAGTCAACACATTTTTTAAAATTTTTTAAGTTTTTTTGAAAGAAATTTTTCCCAGCCTTAAAACAGGCTATTTAACCCCTTTTTCTCACCACCTCATACATTATAATCCCAGCAGATACTGAGGCATTTAGGGAATTTATTTTACCCTTCATAGGAATTTTTACTAAAAAGTCGCAGTTTTCTTTTACAAGTCTGCTCATGCCAAATCCTTCACTACCAATTACAATTGCTATTGGCAGTCTATAATCTTGTTTTGTATAAATAGTCTCTGTTTCCATGTCTGTTCCGCAAATCCAAATGCCTTGTTTTTTTAATTGCCTTATGGTTTCATTTATATTATTTACCCTAGCTATTTTCATATATTCCACAGCACCCGCAGATACTTTACTAACTGTGCTATTTACTGTGGCAGACCTTCTTTTAGGTATAATAATTCCATGAACTCCTGCTGTTTCTGCAGTTCTAATTATTGACCCCAAATTGTGCGGGTCTTCTATTCCATCCAATATTATTATAAATGGCTGTTCATTTTTTTGTTCAGCCAGTTCTAAAATTTCATCAACTTCACAATAATTAAATGGTGGAACTATTGCTATTACTCCTTGATGATTTTGTGTTTGTGAAATTTTATTTAATTTACTCCTATCAACTTCAGTTATTGGAATTTTCCTTTCTTTTGCTATTGATATTATTTTATATATTGAGCCATGTTTTTCACCATTTGCTACTAGTATTTTATTAATATCCCTTTCTGATTCCAGTAATTCTAAAACTGCATTTCTTCCTTCAACTTGGTCAATATATTCATCATTTTCCATTATGATTATCACCTCACAAATATTTATTCTTCATCCAATTTTAAAACTGACAGAAATGCCTCTTGCGGAATTTCCACATTTCCTATTTGGCTCATCTTCTTTTTACCACGTTTTTGTTTTTCTAATAATTTCTTCTTCCTGGTAATATCTCCACCATAGCATTTTGCAAGCACATCTTTACGCATTGCAGAAATTGTTTCCCTTGCAATTATTTTTCCACCTATTACCGCTTGCAAAGGAATTACAAATAATTGCCTTGGTATAACTTGTTTTAGCTTTTCAACCATTTTTTTACCTTTATCATATGCATTATCCCTATGAACTATAAATGAAAGTGCATCTACTCCTTCGCCATTTACCCAAATATCTAGTTTTACTAAGTCAGACCTTTTGTATTCTTTAAATTCATAATCAAATGAAGCATACCCTTTTGTCTTTGATTTTAGTGTATCAAAAAAATCATAAATTATTTCATTTAATGGTAATTCATAAATTAGTGTTACTCTATTTGAATCCAAATATTTCATGTCTATATAAGCTCCTCGCCTATTTTGGCAAATCTCCATAATTCCACCAACATAATCTTTTGGTGTTATAATTTCTGCTTGTACCATTGGTTCTTCTATATATGAAATTTCCGTCTGTGGTGGCAAGTCAGATGGATTATATAGGTCAAGTACTGTTCCATCTGTTTTATGCACTTTATAAATCACAGAAGGTGAAGTAGTAATTAGGCTTAAATCAAATTCTCTGTCCAATCTTTCTTCTATTATTTCTAAATGTAGCAAACCTAAAAATCCACAACGAAAACCTGAGCCCAATGCTCCTGATGTTTCAGGTTCATACTCTAATGCTGCATCATTTAGTTTTAATTTTTCTAATGCAACTTTTAAATTTTCATAATCACTGCCATCTATTGGGTATATTCCGCAGTATACCATAGGATTTACTTTTTTGTATCCTGGTAAAGGCTCTTGTGCTGGTTTTTCTTTTAATGTTATTGTATCTCCCACTCTAACATCTGACAGACTTTTTATACTAGCTGCAATATAGCCAACTTCGCCAGCTTTTAATTCATTGCATGGTTCATATCTTCCGGGTTCAAAATAGCCAACTTCTGTTATAGTAAAATTTTTGCCAGAGGACATTAATGTTAATTCATCGCCAATTTTTACTTTACCATCTTTAATCCTCACATATGCAATTGCACCTTTGTAATTATCATATATGGAATCAAATATTAATGCTTTAAGTGGTGCTTCTTCATCTCCAACAGGCGCTGGCAAATCTGTTACAATTCTTTCTAGCACTTCATCCACATTTAGACCAGATTTTGCAGAAATACATGGCGCATCTTCTGCTGGTATTCCAATTATATCTTCAATTTCTTTTTTTACTTCTTCTGGTCTAGCATTTGGAAGGTCTATTTTATTTATAACCGGTAAAATCTCCAAATTATTATCAATTGCTAGATATACATTTGCTAATGTTTGTGCTTCAACCCCTTGGCTACTATCTACAACTAAAACCGCTCCATCACATGCAGCTAAACTTCTAGAAACTTCATAATTAAAATCCACATGTCCTGGTGTATCTATTAAATTTAATATATAGTCCTGTCCATCTTTAGCGTGATATTTCATTCTAACAGCTTGAGATTTAATGGTTATTCCTCTTTCTCTTTCAATATCCATATTATCTAAAACTTGATTTTCCATTTCGCGTTTAGATAATACTCCTGTCATTTCAATTAATCTATCTGCTAAAGTAGATTTTCCATGGTCTATATGTGCGATAATGCTAAAATTGCGAATAAATTCTTTTTTGTTTTGCAAAATATTTCCTCCTAATTTATTACGAAAAATATAATTTCATATATAATAAAGCATATGAGCGCTAAGCTAAGTATTGTAAAATCTATTATTACTATTTTTTGGTTTTTTTCTAATTTATTTGCTTTAATATTTTTTCTAACATATATAATTACAAATATTCTAAAAAATAATTCAAATATCAAAAATAAAGCTAATACTCCAAAAGGATTTAAAATATATGTCCAATCACTAAAAATCTGAGCTATATTAGCAAAATATCTTGTTCCGCCACATAATGGGCAAGGTTTTCCCGTCATTGCTAAATATGGGCATATACCAAAAGATGGGAATATATTTTTAATAGGTATGGATATTAAAGGAAAAAAAATTACATATATTGATAATACTAATAATGTAATATTAAAATATATGTAATTTTTGTATTTTTTTATTTTATTCATATATTAATAAGTACTTACTGATGCAGCTGCAACTACAAATACCCAGAATACGATAACGACAATTGATATTGCTGATAATACTATTCCTGCAATTCCCATACCTTTTGGTTCACCTTTTTTACTTTTTAGTACTACATCTACAATTCCTAAAATTAAACCAATTATTGCTGGTAATAGTGCAATTGCTCCACAAAATGGTACAAATCCTATAATTAATGATAAAATTCCTAATACTAATGATGCTACTCCCATTTTTATACCTCCTTTTATTTCTTTTCGACAAAATTATATTCTATTAGGCATTTATTGTCAAGTAAAAAGTTATAAATTATTATAATATCTGTCATACCAATCATAATAATCATTATAATCGTAGTCATAGTCATAATCATAATAGTCATTATAATAATAATCGTTATAATTTGTAAGCACGTCATTTCCTTCCATAATTGCAACAAGCATTCCTAATGAAGCAAAAGACATAATTATAATAATTGGAATTGCGATGGCACTAAGAATTAAACCTGCAATGCCCATTCCTTTTCCACTTACATTTGCTTTGCTCTTTTTAACACAATCCACTATTCCTAAAATTAATCCAATTACTGCTAGTATAAAAACAAACCAGCATACAAAAGGAATCCATCCTGCTATTAATGAAATAATTCCTAATACTAATGATGCTACTCCCATATATCTCACCCTTTCATTTTCTAAACTCATATTATAATTATACTTTTTTTGACATAAAAAGTCAAATTTTATTTTTCACTACTTATTTTTGCATATTTTTTCAATTTCTCATAAGCTAAATAATTTACACTCCCTGCTGGAAAATTACCATTACTATCTTTTTTTCCTGCTGGAACACCTGTTAAAATTTCTATTCCTTCTTCTATGGAAGAAATTGCATAAATATGAAATTTTCCTTCTTTAACAGCGTCCACTACTTCTTCTGATAAATTCAAATTTTGAACATTTTGCTTTGGTATAATTACACCATGTGAACCATCTAATCCGCGTGCACTACATATTTGGAAAAAGCCTTCAATTTTATTATTTACTCCACCAATAGGTTGTATTTCTCCTTTTTGGTTAACAGAACCTGTAACAGCGATTGCTTGATTAATTGGAATTCCTGATAAACTAGATAAAATCGCATATAATTCTGTACTTGAAGCACTATCTCCATCAACTCCGCTGTATAACTGTTCAAAACAAATACTAGCAGTAAGTGAAAGTGGAATATCTTGTGCAAACATTTCTCCTAAATATCCACTTAGTATTAATATTCCTTTTGAGTGTGTAGAACCTGAAAGTTCAACTTCCCTTTCTATATTTATAATTCCCGTTTTACCAGTGTAGGTATTAGCTGTTATTTTTACAGGCTTACCAAAGCTATATGTTCCAATACTCATAATTGTAAGCCCATTGATTTGTCCTGTTATAAATCCAGAAGTATCAATTAATAATGTGTTATTTTCAATCATCTCCAAATATCTAGAGTCATATTTTTTAACCCTTTCAATACTTTCTTTTAAAGCTTTATCAACATGCTCTACTGTTACTATTTTTGAACGCGCCATCCTTGCCCATGTTGCTGCTTCACCTATAACCTGCGCCAAATCATTAAAACGTGTTGAAAGTTTTTCTTGATTATCTGCAATCTTTGAAGCATACTCTATTATCCTTGCCACCGCTTCTTTAGTTAGTGGTGGTAGTTCTTCTTGCATACAGTATCCTGCAACAAACCTTGCTAATTTATCCATATTCTCCATATTAAGTGGAGCATCATCTTCAAATTCAACCTTTATTTTAAATAATTTTTTAAAATCTTCGTCCATAGCAAGTAATGTTTGATAAATATTTTCTTCACCTATAATTATTACTTTTAAATTTAATGGTATTGGTTCTGGTTTTAATGAAATCATAACCATAGACGAACGTGGATCTGCAGCATTTTCTATTCCAATTTCTTTTGTCCTTAAAGCTTTTTTTAATGCCTCATAGCATAAGCTATTAGATAATAAATCTGTAGCTTGGAAAATTATATATCCACCATTTGCCTTATGCAAAAGCCCAGGTTTTAGCATAGTATAATCTGTTTTTAATGTTCCATAATAGTTCTCATATTCTAACTTTCCAAAAATATTGTGATATGAGTAATTTGAATCCATAATTACAGGAGCGCCTTCTAACTTGCTATTATCTACAAATAAATTAACCCTATAATTAAGCCATGGTTTTAAAACTTCTGGTTTTATCATCTGTGGTGCCTGAGGTTGTTGTTTTTCATTTTTATCATCACTAATAAATCTAGAAATATTTTTCAAAATATCTTTTTTAATACTATCTAAAAAATGATTAATTTTTTTATTTCTCTTATATTTTGACTTTATATAATTAATATGAGTGTTTACTGTTAATAATGCCACATTTGATTGCCACTCTTCTATTTTTTTTGCAGATTCTTTTTCTATTGCCCTAATCTCACCAATTGCTTCCATAATATGTTGTTGAACAATTGCAGATTTATCTTCATATTCTTTTTTAATATTCTCATCTAATTTATTAAATTCCTCTTCTGCCATTGCTTTTCCGTTCATTACAGGCATCATATATATACCAGTTTGAGAAGCCTTTACTTGAAATCCATATTCTGAAGATTTTTTATTTAGTTTTTCCATTAAAACATTTCTTTTTTCCTCAAATTCTTGCTTTATTAAAGCCCTTTCTTTTTCAAACTCCTCATTATTAAAAGTAGACTTTATATCCACTTTAACATCATCTATAAAACGATCCATTAAATCCCTGAACTCACTTCCACCACCAGCTGGGAGTGATACTGCAATTGGCTCATTTGGATTTTCAAAATTATATATATAGCACCAGTCCGGAGGAGATTTTTTCTTTTTGGAAATGACATTAAGATAATTTTTTGTATACATTGTTTTTCCAACTCCGCTTGGACCTTCTACATATAAATTATATCCTCTTACATCTACGTTAAGTCCAAATTCTAGTGCTTTAATTCCTCTATCTTGACCAATTCCTGTATCAATTGGGTCCAATTCTTCTGTAGAATTAAATTCAAATTTTGATGGATCACACACCATTTTTAATTGTTTATAATTTAGTTCATTTGTCCTTTTCATTTTTTCCTCCTTGGTTTTAATTAAAAGTTTTTTCTAATAAAATCGCATCATTTTCATTATAATATTTTTTGCGAAACCCTATTTGATAAAAGCCATATTTTTTATATAAATTTAATGCAGGCAGATTTTTTTCATTTACTTCTAATGTAATAGTTTTTGCATTTAGTTTTTTAGAAATTTCAAGTATTTTTTCAAGTAATGCTGAACCAATTTTTAGTCCTCGTTTATCTTTTCTTACAACTATATTCATTATATCAATTTCATCTATAATTTTTACAATTCCTGCAAATCCTACAATTTCATTATTTTCCTTTGCCATTATATAATGTGAATCCAATCCGATTTTTATTTTCTAATTCTTGTCTTAGTGCTTCAGCAGTCCAAAAATCGTCAAATTCTTCCTGCAAGTCATTTTTTATTTTTTCAAAATCAGATAATTCCATTTTCACAATTTCTAAATCCATTATTTTTTATCCTCTAATGCAAGTTCTGCTTGCGATTTTCTCAAATAAACCGGCGACAAAACCGAAGAATCTCCATACTCACCATTTTTATATTTAATATATCCAAGTCTTGCAAGTGTTATTCCAGAAGCAATATTTTGCTTATGATTTGATAATTTTATTATATATTTTTCATCTAGTTTTTTTATTAATTCTTCATATGTAATAGTTGCATCCCCAACAAAATAAATAGGTTTATTCTCTAGTTTTTTTGGTAAAAAATCTATTAAATTGCTAAGTTCTAATTTTCCGTTTTCTTCTTTTAAATTTAAAAAACTAAGTTTACTTTGTGTAGTCTTAAATAGATTATTTTCATCTTTTTTAATTTCAAAAAATCCCGCATATACATTTTCATGCCCTGCATCAATAAGCGAGCATATATAACCTTCAGTATTTAAGTTATATGCTAATTCTTCTAAAGAATTTACTCCGTGCCACTGGAATATTTTTGCTATCTGCAAAAGCTTTTGCTGTTGCAATTCCAATTCTTACACCTGTAAAAGAACCCGGTCCTAAAGAACATGAAATTAAGTCAATACTATCTAATGATAAATCTAGTTTTTTTAATGCTTCATCAATTATAGGCATTAATTTTTGTGAGTGTGTTTTTTCTTCTGAATTATTTAATTCTATTAATTCTTTTTCATCTTCTGTAATTGCTACAGAAGCATTTTTAGAAGAAGTATCAATTGCTAAAATTTTCATTTTATGTAACATGTCAGTTTTTATGCTAACATATTCTCCTTTCATCAAATCTTTTTTAATATATTTAAGTCTTTTTCGCCAAAAGCTTCAATCTCAAGTTCTCTATATTCTTCGTTTTCTTCATTTTTTTTGAAGGTAACCTTTATATAATCTGGTGGCAGAATTTTTTCTATCATTTCTCCCCACTCAATTAAGCAAATGCCTTTTTCAAAATATTCGTCTCCACCTATTGCATAAAATTCGTCTATATCAGCTAATCTATATACATCAAAATGATAAATATTTATTTTTTTAGAATAATATTCATTGACAATAGTAAAAGTAGGACTAGAAATTTGATTTTCTAATCCAAAATATTTTAATATGCCTTGCACAAACTTGGTTTTTCCAGAGCCAAGTTCCCCTGTCAAAACAATAATATCTTTTTTATTTAATTTAGCCGCAATTTTAGAAGCAAAATCTATTGTGTCTTCTTCACATTTTGAAATAAAATGCATAATTTATTTTCCTTTCCTTTTCTATGCTTATTTTATATCAACATTGTTTTTTTGTAAAGAAAATTGTAAATAATTTTGTCATTTTTTGCATTATATAAACAAATGTGGTATAATAATAATTACCGTAGGCTTTCTACATTTTAAAAGAAAGGAAGAATCTCAATGAAACAAGAAGGAACTGCTTACTCGGAGGAAAATAATGATTTGATGTATGTCTCACGTATGGCCGAATACATATCTCCTCCTGTTACTCTCATCACTCCAGACGGCAAGCATCACACGGTTCGCAAGTTTCTTTGGTTGGGTCGTTGGGGATTCACTGATGCTAAAGGTAGCAAAGTGATAGTTCCCGCCAAAAGTACTTATCTGCAGTTGTATATTTTAATACGTGCGCAACTTCTTGTTGCTGGCTCCTATTGTACTGGATGGGACGTTTTTACACTTGAGGGTGAGAAAGTAGATTCTTATCCTCCCATGTCCATCAGCGAATTACAGAAAAAGTTTAAAAAAGGCTAATTTTTTTAACTCTTTTCTTCCAAAAATAAGTACCTCAAATGAGGTACTTATTTTTGTTATTTATCTTCTTTTACTGGTTCTTCTTTAACTTCTTCAACCTTTTCTTCTTTTACAGTATCAACAGTCTCTTGAACAACTGGAGTTTCTGTCTCAACAGCTGGTGCTTCTTCTGGAGCAACCTCTACTGGTGCTTCAGCATTAGCTTCTGCTGTTTCTATATTTTCAACTGGTTCTTCTGCTAATTTTTCTTTAATAGTAATTTCTTTGTTTTCAATTCTTGCTCCTGTATTTTCTTTTGTCTTAGCAGCTTTACCAATTCTATCTCTTAGATAGTATAATTTAGCACGTCTAGCTTTACCAACTCTTACTACTTCTACTTTTTCTACTAATGGTGAGTGTACTAAAAAAGTTTTTTCAACACCTACACCATAAGAAATTTTTCTTACTGTAAAAGTAGCATTTACTCCTCCATTTTGTTTTTTAATAATAATTCCTTCAAATACTTGAATTCTTTCTCTGTTTCCTTCTTTAATTCTTTGATGAACTCTAACAGTATCACCAATTTTTAAATCAGGGATTTTATTCTTTAATTGTTCATGTTCAATTGATTTTATGATATCCATGACCTGAATATCCTCCTTTCTATAATTATTTTCATGTGATTTCTTCATTTCTCACATCTCACTTCCCAGATAATATATCCGGTCTTTTTAATTTTGTAATTTCTAAAGACTTTTCTTCTCTCCACTTTTTAATGTTTTCATGATGTCCAGAAAGTAATACTTCTGGCACTTTTTTTCCTCTAAATATTTCCGGTCTTGTATATTGTGGATATTCCAAAAGATTATTTGAAAAAGTTTCTTCTTTAATAGAATCCTCTTTTAAAACTCCTTCTACATATCTGCTAACACTGTCTATTAACACCATTGCTGGTAGTTCACCACCTGTTAGCACATAATCCCCTATTGAAATCTCCTCATCTACAATTTCATCTAATACTCTTTGGTCAATTCCTTCATAATGCCCACATAGTAAAATAATGTGTTCCATCTTTGAAAGTTCTTGTACTTTTTTTTGATTTAAAGTTTTACCTTGTGGAGACAAATAAATAACTTTTGCATTTTCTCTATCTGTTATTGAAGAATATGCATCATAAACTATATCTGGCATAATTACCATACCGGCTCCACCGCCATATGGTGTATCATCTACTTTTTGATGCTTATCCTTAGAAAAATCCCTCATATTTATAAAATTAAATTCTAAAATGTGGTTTTTACTTGCTCTACCTAAAATGCTCTGTTTTAATGGCTCAAACATTTCAGGAAAAAGGGTTAATACATCAAATTTCATGTTATTTCCTTTCCATAGTTTACACTAGTCCCTTTATTAAATGAACTATAATTTTTTCTTGTTCTAAATCAATTTGTTTAATAACATCTTTTATTGCTGGAAGTAATATCTGTTTTCCAAGTTCATCTTTAACAAAATATATATCACTTGCTCCAGAATTGTAAATATCTTCTAAAGTTCCAAGCAAATTTCCTTCATCAGTATATACTTTTAGCCCGATTAAATCTGCAATAAAATATGTATCTTTAGGAAGTTTTTTTGCTTTTTCTCTAGGAAGCTTTAAATAGCAATTTCTGTATTTTTCCGCTTCTTCTATGGTATCTATTCCTTTTAACTTAAGCAAAATTTGATTTTTGCTATATTTTACTTCTTCAATTTGCATTTCAAAAAGTTTACCTTTTTTATCTACTAAAATAGATTTTAATTTTTTAAATTGAGAAATGTCATCCGTAAAAGGATTTACTTTTACAATACCTTTAATTCCAAAAGTATTTACAATTTGACCAATTTCAAAATATTCTTGTTTCATTAAAAAATCCTCTTAATCTATAAAATCTACAGATACACTTTTATGTTCTTTTCCAGCAACTGATTTCATTACCACACGAATTGCTTTAGCTGTTCTACCTTGTTTTCCTATTACTTTACCAAAATCTTCTTCAGCAACACTTACTTTAAATGTTACACTTTTTTCATTTGCTTCCTCAGTAATTGTTACTGCTTCTTTGTTATCCACCATATTTAATATTATGGTTTCCAAAATTTCTTTCATTATTTTTCTGTCCTCTCCCTATGAGTTTTTAAGTTTACAAAAGAATTGGTATTTGGCTAGGCAAAATTTATTTGAAAGGCAAGGGCGCATACTTTTTGTATGTAACCGCGTTTCAAATGAATTTTAACGACGCCAAATGGCGGTTATTTTGTAAACGCTTATTTAGATGCGCGATCAACAATATCCTTAACTGAATCAGTTGGCTTAGCACCATTCTTAATCCATTGTTCTAATTTTTCTTTATCAATAACTATTTTAGAAGGCTCGCTCATTGGGTCATAAGAACCAATTTTTTCGATGATTTTTCCATCTCTTGGGCTTCTAGAATCAGCTACAACGATATGATAAAATGGAGCTTTTTTAGCACCTTGTCTTTGTAATCTAATTTTTACCATTTATTTTTCACCTCCCGTGCTAGAAGTTAGAGTTTAGAATTTAGAGTTTAGAAATAAACTTTTTAATTCTAATTCTTGCTTCGGATTTTTTATACTAGAGATTAGAGGTTAGATGTTAGATAATTAGATTATAATTTTTCTAACTTCTAATCTATAATTTCTAATTTTATACTTTAAAGTTTTTTAGTGCACTTGGGTCAATGTTGTTCATTAATTTCTTCATGCCACCTTTATTATTTTGCACTTTTTTCATCATTTTTTGTGTCATTTCAAAAGATTTCATAAATTTATTAATTTCCTGTACTGATGTTCCACTACCTTTGGCAATTCTTGCCCTTCTATTACCATTTAATAAACGTGGATTTTGCCTTTCCTTTTTAGTCATGGAACAAATCATTGCCTCTATTTTAATAAATTCTTTGTCATCTATTTTTATATCTTTTAACTGGTTCATACCTGGTATCATTTTTAATAAGGATGAAAATGACCCCATCTTTTTGACTTGCCTTAATTGTGCCAAATAATCATCTAAGTCTAAATCTTTTTTCTTAAGCTGTTTTTCTAATTTTTCTGCTTGTTCTAAATCAAAGGTTTCTTCTGCTTTTTCTATGATAGATAGAACATCACCCATACCCAGAATTCTACTTGCCATCCTGTCTGGATGAAATACTTCTATATCACTTAGTTTTTCACCTGTTGCAGCAAATTTTATTGGCTTACCTGTAATCTTTTTAACAGATAATGCTGCACCACCACGTGTATCGCCATCTAGCTTTGTAAGTACAACTCCATCAATTCCTAAATTTTCATTAAAAGATTTTGCAACATTAACAGCATCTTGACCTGTCATGCTATCCACTACCAAAAGTATTTCATGTGGCTTAACATTTGCTTTTACATTTTTAAGTTCTGTCATTAATTCTTCATCTATATGCAATCTACCTGCTGTATCTAGTATAACAACATCATTTAATTTGCTTATAGCAACTGACATTGCTTGTTTTGCAATATGCACAACATCTTTTGAACCTTCATTTGCAAATACTGGAATATTTAATTGGCTACCAACAACTTGTAATTGCTTAATAGCTGCTGGTCTATACACATCACATGCAACTAATAATGGCTTTTTTCCTTGTTTACGTAGTAAATTAGCAAGCTTTCCAGCTGTTGTTGTTTTTCCAGAACCTTGCAAACCTACTAGCATAATTACTGTTGGTGGATTTGGAGTAAAGTTAATTTTACTTTCTGTTCCACCTAATAGTTCTACCAACTCATCTTTTACAATTTTAACAACCTGCTGACCAGGTGTTAAAGATTTTAATACATCTTGCCCCAATGCTTTTTGCTGAACAGAATTTATAAAGTCTTTAACTATCATGTAGTTAACATCTGCCTCTAGCAATGCAAGTTTTACTTCTCTAAGCATTTCTTTTAAGTCAGACTCCGTAATTCTTGCTTTTCCTCTTAGTTTTTTTGTAATATTCTGAAGTTTAGAACTTAATCCTTCAAAAGCCATTAATTTAATCCCTTTCTATTCTTAAATTTGCAAATCAATTTCAAAAAGAATTATTATTTGGCTAGGCGGAATTTATTTAAAAGGCAAGGGCGCATACGTTTGTATGTAACCGTGTTTTAAATAAATTCCAACGACGTCAAATGATGATTATTTTTGAAATTTAAGCTAAACAACTTAATTCTTCTCTAACATGTTCTAGAATTTTAGCAATTTTTTTATCAGAAGAAGTGTCTTCAATTTTGCTTAGTTCTTGTAGTATTTCTTGTAACTGCTTTTCTTGCTTCAATGTTTTCTTCATAAATGCTAGCTTTTCTTCTAATTCGAAAAGTTTATTTTCCCCCTTTTTGATAATATCCCTTACTGCCTGTCTTGTTATATTATTATTTTCGGCAATTTCAGAAAGTGATAAATCATTGTTATAGTAGTCATTTATTACTTCATATTGTTTTTTAGTTAGCATTTTGCCATATATTTGGCACAGCATACTAATTTCAACTTTTCTTTCCAATGCTACCACCCCTTTTTTCTTCTTCAGTTAAAAAATATTTTCAAAAAATTATTAGCATTACGAATTTGTAATGCTAATATACTTTACACTATTTTTTGTTATTTGTCAAGTGTTTTTTAATATTTTTATATTTTCGACATCTAGCCTGTCCCTAAGTAAGACAAAAGTGGTAGATTAGGGACTGTCCCAAAAGAGACACTAAATATTGTGTTTTTATGCTCTCTGCTACTGCTTGCATATATGCATCTGAGTTGTTTAAAATATTATCCAAATCCTCTTGCACACTCATGTATCCTAATTCTATTAAATAACTTTCAAGCCCAATGTTGGAATTATAATATTTATTTGCAGAATAATTTGTATTTCTTCCATCCACATAAGCACCTGTTGCAATACCGCCTGTCTCCCTTAACATAAATAAATATGAAGTATCAGTAGTAATATTTTCATATGGCTCATATCCACCTGCTATAGCTTCTTCATTTGCTTGCTCAATATCATTTTGAGTAAAATTATCCATATATACTCCATTTTTTACCCTGTTTGTAGTCATATGTGAATAATTAGTATTTGCCATTTTTACTATATTATCTGCTAGCAATTGTGCAAAATCATAATTAAATTTACCAGGTGTATATACTTCCACTCCACCACTTGATAGATAAGCCTGATTACTATTCATATGTAATGATATAAAAATTTTTGCATTTGCTTCCATTGCCTTTGTAATTCTACCATTATCATCATACATATTATATGCCGTGTTTTCATTTTCATCTTCAGTGCCATCCCTTGTTAAAAATACTTTTAACCCAAGTTCTTCTAATTTTGTTTTTAGTTTTTGTGCACAATCAAGAGCAATATCATCTTCATGGTAACTGCCATTTACTGCTCCTGCATCTATTCCACCATGCCCTGCATCTATTACAATATCATAAACATCATCAGGTAGTTTTTCTACTTTATTAACAGCTAAATTCAAATATGAAACCGAATTATATTCATCAAAATTTATATATATTTTATTATTTTCACTATTTTTTGTTATTGTATAATAATCAATATTAGAATAATTTGTTTTGTTTTCTAGTGAATAATACTTATCTTGACCATTAGTATATGCTATTTTTAATAATAAATAATATGACTTTCTATCTAAACTTTCTAAGTCAAGCCCTTCATTTATTATTTCTCCTGTTGTAAATTCTAGTGTGTTATCATTTATTTCATAATCAGTATCAAGCATAATTTCTTCGCTATTGCTACTTTTTAATACTAGCTTAACATTATCTATAGCCGAGTTGGTTAGATTTATGCTTCCTTCTAAATTTAAATGTGTACCATATACAATATATTTGCTAACTTCTGCTGTAACACCACTTATATTACTAAAAATTTCACTTTTAGAATCCAAATCGGCAGATACTGCAGCATTTTCCTTTAAATTATTATTTATTAATATAACTATAATAGCAATTAATATTATAAAAGCTATTAATATTATTCTATTTCTAATTACTCTTTTCTGTCTTTTTTTATTCTTTTTCATCAATTTACCTCTTATAAATATTTATTTTTCTTGCGTAAATGTATCTTATCACATAAAAAATAAATTCACAATAAAATTTTTTTAAAAATGTATTGACAAGGCAAACATTTTTTTGTATACTATATACGAACATTGATTTGGGAAATATATTTTTGGTAGGAGGTTTTAAAAAATGAACTTATTAAGAACAAAAAGTAATATCATATCTTATACTGTAAACAAGGCAATGGCTACAGACTGCTATATTTCCGTTTGTGGTGGGGACGTTGTTGTAAATGCTCCATGGTATTTTTCTAGAAAAAGAATTCAGACAATTATTGAAGAAAAAACTCAGTGGATTTCTGAAAAATTAAAAGAATATCAAGAGCAAAACAATGCATATGTGGATAATGGTAGCATTTGTATTCTAGGCACAACTTATCAAGTTCATTTGTATTATAAAAATGCAAAATCTCCTACTATTAATTTAAATAATCGTATAGCAACAGTAGTTCTTCCTAATAAATATAAAAAAATGGAAAACAGCCAAATTTTAAAAATATTAGTAGAAAAACTATATGATAAAATTGCTGAACGTGAGATTGAAATAATTATGGAGAAAACAAGATTATTATTAGGCTTTGCACCAGAAGATTATATTATTAAAAGATTGGAAAATAACCAAATGGCAGCATTCCTTACAGATGAAAAAAAGATTATTATTAATCCAGACATTGTAAAATTAGATAAAAAAGCAATTGAATATGCAATTCTTCATGAATTCTGCCACTTAAAATATAAAATTCACGCAAAAGGTTTCTGGAAAATGATTAAAACATATATGCCAGATTATGAAAAATACAAAAACTTAAATGTTTAAATTTTTAATTAAAATATTTTTATAAAAGCATTAGACACTTTCTTTTGAGATTTTTAAGGCCTTACGTGGGCGACCATTGTGACAGCTGTTCGAGGCATTTATGCCGAGTTACAGATGTCCAAAAGGGGAAAGGTTTTAAAAATCGAAAAAGACAGTGCTAATGCTTTAAGATAATTATTGTAAAAATTATTTTCTAATGTAATTTACATACTCATAATCATATGGATTTTGTTCATTTTTTAATCCTGGCTCTTTTGAAACCACTTGCCACTCATTTTCATTTATTTCAGGAAAAAACGCATCACCTTCAAAATCTTTATTAATTTTTGTAATATACATCTTTTTAGCATATGGCATTAATAATTTATATATACTTGCTCCACCAATTATAAAGTTTTCTTCATCAGATTTAATATATTTATCTAGCAAACTAATATCTGGTAATACTTCTACATTTTCATCATCAACATTTAAAACTGAATCTTTGCTTAGGACAACATGTTTTCTATTTGGCAATACCCTGCCCAATGATTCAAACGTTTTTCTTCCCATGATAATTGTGTGATCTGTAGTTAATCTTTTAAATCTTTTTAAATCTTCTGGCAAATGCCAAATTAATTTATTATCTTTTCCTATTACATTATTATTTGCAATTGCTACAATTATACTTAACATATTTTATCTCCTTGCATGTATCTATCCATAATTTATATTATTAGCCTTTTACTAGATTGCTACTGGTATTTTACCCAAATTAATATCATGGTTATAATCATATCCTTGTATCTCAAAATCTTCTACTTTAAATTGGTAAAAGTCTTTTGTAGGATTATTAATTATTAGCTTTGGGCACACATCCATCGGCTGTGCTTCTATTAAAGTCTTAATAAGCGGAATATGCCTATCATATATATGGCAATCGCCAATATTATGTGTTAAAGTTCCAACTTCTAGCCCTGCACATTGTGCAAACATACATAATAATGCTGCATATTGCATTGTGTTCCAACCATTTGCTGCTAGCATATCTTGTGAACGTTGATTTAATATAAGGTGCAATTTTCCTTCTTTTACTAGCCATTGTGTTCCAAATGCACATGGTTCTAAGTTCATATCTTTTAAATCTTCATGATTAAAAAGATTTGTCATAATTCTTCTGCTTGCTGGGTCATGGTTAAGTAAATATAAAACATAATCTACTTGGTCCATTTTCTTGATGCCTTCTTTGGTTTTGAACTCATATTTTTTTGAAAATTGATATCCATATGCTTTTCCTATGGAACCTGTTTCATCTGCCCACTGGTCCCAAATGTGTGAATTTAAGTCATGAACATTGTTTGATTTTTTTTGCCAAATCCATAAAATTTCATCTATTGCCTTCATAACTGTTTTAGAATTATTTCTTAATGTAATCATTGGAAATTCTTTTGAAACATCATATTTGTTGCAAACTCCAACTATAGAAAAATAGTTGGCTTCTGAGCCATCTTCCCATTTTGTTCTTACACCAGTCCCTTCAGAAGAATAACCATGCTCTAAGATTTCCTTGCATGTGTTTATAAAATTTTCATCTGCTTGTGTCATCTTTTACTCCTCCCATTTCTATTTCTTTAATAAGATTATCATTATATTAATTTATTTTCAATATTTTTTCAAAACTTTAATGAATTTTCGTTGCATTTTTTCATAAAAAACTGGTTATTTTTTTAATAATCTGATATAATTTGGTGCTGTATGGTTAAGGAAAGAAGGATGATAATATGATAATGGAAAGACAATACATGGTTGATGTACAAAATGTAGATGCTTCTAATTTTATTAGTAACAGAGGAATTTTAAATTTGTTTGAAAATATCGCTTGTTTACACTCTGATATTGCAGGATATGGCATGAACCAAATAGAAAAAACTCACCTTACTTGGATATTACTTAATTGGAAGGTTCGCATATTAAAAAGGGTTATGTATGGAAGCAAAGTAACTGTAAAAACTTGGGCTAGAACTTCAAGCACATTTTTTACTTTGCGTGATTTTGAAATGTATGATGAAAATAACGAATTGGTTTGCATAGCTTCTTCAAAATGGACTTTAGTTGATGCAACAAATGGCAGAATACTTAGAATTACACCAGAGATAATTGAAACATATAGTCCAGAGCCTGAGAAAAGTGTTTTTGGGGAAGATGATATTGCCAAATTAAAAGAACCAGAGGAATTAAGAAATTCTGAAAATGCAATAACTCCTGTTTATATATTTACTGCACAAAGGCGAGATATTGATATTAATAAACATATGCATAATATTTATTATTTGGATTATGCTATGGAAGCTTTGCCACAAGAAGTGTATGATGATTTAAATTGCAATGAATTTGAAATAATGTATAAATCTGGCATTAAATTCGGAAATAATGTAAATTGTTTTTATTCTAAGCAAGAAGGTGAACATTTTATTGTTATGAAAAATGCAGATGATGATAAATTAAACGCTATTATTAAATTTAAAATTTAGGGCAAAGTTTTTGTCCTAAATTTCTTTTGCTTTAATAATTAATCTATCTGTTGAATAATTACAACAAGTAACAAGTGTAATTTCTCTTTTCCCATTAGTTTTTTGTGATAATCCGGTAAGTATCTGTTGCTCCTACTCTATATTTATCATATACCACATATTCTATTTCACCATAGAAATTATCTGTTAGAGTCAAATCATCTCCTATTTCTAGTTTATATAAATATCCAAACATATTTTTAGTAATATAATTATGACCTGTAATACAAAAATTTCCAACTTCATTTGGCTCTGGTCCAAAAAATTTTGTCACACAAATACTCATTGCACTAT
>CALXVE010000022.1 GCA_944391885.1 uncultured Clostridia bacterium
TCATCTAAAAATTTTTATATTATTTTAAAATATAAAAATGAAAATAAAGAAATTATAAATTTTGATGATTATGCTACAGAGGATTTAAATGATAAATATTTTAAAATAAAAGATTGTTTAGCAAGGTGTGGAAATATTGTTACAGATTTTAATAATAAAAAAGAAATAATTTCAATTTTATTTTCATTTTTAAATATTAGGTTAGAAGTTAGAAGTTAGAGGTTAGAGATTAGAGATTAGAGGTTAGAGGTTAGAAGTTAGAGGTTAGAAAATGTAAAATAGAAATAAAAAATAAAATAAAATAAAATATAAATATAAAAAAGAGGGTGATAATATTTTAGAAAAAAAGATATTAGAAAAAATACAAAAAAAAATAAATTTAATAAAAAAACAGGAAGAGCCAAATAATAATTTTGAATTTTTAAAAGGTGTAATTACACAAAAAGATGAAATTGCGCCATCATATATAAATTTATTAAATCCTAAATATATTGAAATCGATAATAATTATTATTCTACATTAATTATTGTAAATTATTTTAGAGAACAAACAGAATTAATTTTAAAATCTATAATTGATACCAATATTAATTTAAATATTTCTATATTTTACGAAAAACAAGATACATATAAAACAATTAGAGATTTAACATATCATATTGGAAATGTTGGTGTAGATTTAAAAATGAATAATCAAAATAGGCAAGATATTGATATTGCAGCATTTACATATAATGATGCAAAATATATAAGAAAAGAAATGCAGGTAAATAATGAAGAATTATATTTTTTATATATTTACATAACTGTATTTTCTGTTAATATAAAAGATTTAGAATATTTATTAAATAAAATAGAAGGTATTTTGCAAAGTAAAGGTATGCAAACAAGAAGGGCTTATTTTAGGCAAGAACAAGCATTTTTAGCAACTTTGCCATTAATGGAAAATTCACAAGACTTAAAAGAAGCAGGTAGAAGAAATATTTTAACAAGTGGTTTAGTTTCTACATATCCTTTTATCTCTTCTGCAATATTTGATGAAGAAGGAATTTTTATTGGAACTAATATTTATAATAACTCATTAGTTTTTATAGATAGATATAATTCACAAAAATATAAAAATGCTAATATTTGCATTTTTGGAACAAGTGGTGCCGGAAAATCTTTTTATACAAAATTATTAATTTTAAGAAATAGGCTTTTAAATATTGAACAATATATTATTGACCCTGATAGGGAATATGGTAAATTATGTGAAAATTTGCATGGTACATTATTAAAAATAGGTCCAGGTTCAAAAACATATATAAATATTTTTGATATTAGAAAAGAAAGTATAGAAGATAATGAACAGGGATATTTAGCAAATAAAATTAGTAAATTAATTGGATTTTTTAATTTAATTTTTGGAAATTTAGATGAAGAAGAAAAAGCAATTTTAGAAGAAAAATTAATTGAATTATATAAGCAAAAAGATATTACATTTGATGATAATTCTTTATATAAAAAAGAAGAAAATAAAATTATAATAAAACCTATTTTTAAAGATACATATGATATGCCGATATTACAGGATTTATATGAATTATTAGGAAAAGATGAAAAAACAAAAAAATTTCAAATTAAATTAATTCCATTTATAAAAGGCTCATTAAAATTTTTTAATAATTATACTAATGCAGAACTAGAAAATAATTTAATTGTAGCAGATGTTTATGAATTAGGAGAAGATAATTTAAAATATGGCATGTGGCTTTTTATAGATTTATTTTGGGATAAAATTAAAAAAGATAGAACAAAGAAAAAGGCAATTTATATGGATGAAATTTGGAGACTAATTGGTGTTACTTCAAATAAAGAGGTTGCAGGTTTTATTTATAAAATATTTAAAACTATTAGAAAATATGGTGGGAGTAGTGTTGCAATTACACAAGATGTTTCAGATTTATTTAGTTTAGAACAAGGTACATATGGAAAAAGTATATTAAATAATTCAGAAATAAAAACATTTTTCTCCTTAGAAGAAGAAAATATTAAAGTATTAGAGCAATATACTAATTTATCTGAAAAAGAAAAAATAGAAATAAAATCTTTAAAGAAAGGAGAGTGTTTAATGTTTATAGGGGGTGAGCATATTTTAACAAAAATTGAAGCAGCAGATTTTGAAAAGGAGATTATTGATTGAGAGGTGGGAAGTGGGAAGTGAGAGGTGGAAAGTGAGAGGTGGGAGATTAGAATTTAGAAGTTAGAGGTTAGAGGTTGGAAGTGAGAGGTGGGAGATTAGAATTTAGAAGTTAGAGGTTAGAGGTTAGAATTTAGAGGTTAGAAGTTAGAAATTAGAGGTTAGAAAATAAATAATAAATAATTAAAAAAATAAAAAATAAAAATTAAATAATTAAATAATTAATTAATTAAGTTGATTATTTGGAAGTGGGGAAGAGATGAAAAAAGTAATTACTGCAATAGGAAATGAAAATTTAAATAGAAAATTAAATGAAGAAAAAAATCTTGAAATAATTGGAGAAGATATTCAATATAAAGAAGGAATATTGGAATTTTTAGAAAAAGAAAAAAATATTGATTTTTTATTTTTAAGTGAATTATTACCAGGACAAATAGATATTAGAGAATTAATAGAAAAAATAAAAATAATTAATCCATATATACAAATTATTTTATTTTTAGAAAAAGAAAATAAAGAATTAGAAAATTATTTATATGCAAAAGGAATTTATTTTATTTTTTATAATAATCAAATTAATTATTTTGAAATAATAAACTTAATAAATAATGAAGAAGAAAATTTAAATAAAAAATTAAAAATAGAATTAGATGAATTGAAAAAGATATTATTAGAAAAAGAAAATAAAAATAATAAAAAAATAAATATTTTTAATAAAATAAAAAATAATGAAAAAATAAAAAATAAATCGGAAAAAAATATAAATAAAAATAATTTATTAAATATTAATTTTAATAATTCAAAAAATAATAATTTAAATAATAAAAATAAAGAAATAATTTGTGTTACTGGGACAAGTGGTGTGGGAAAAAGTATTTTTTCAATTAATTTAGCAAAATCATTTATGGAAAATAAAAATAAAATATTAATTATTGATTTTGATATTTTAAATAATAGTTTACATACAATTTTAGGAATAAAAAAATACCCAGAAAAAATAAAAAATAAAATTAAAAATAATAATTTATTAGATGAAATAAAAATTGAAGATTTAATAATAAAAATAAATAATAAATTAGATTTAATTTCTGGAATTAATTTATTATTTGATTCCAAATATAAAATTAGCAGTATTAAAATAAAAAATATTTTAGAAAAATTAAAACAAATATATGAAATAATAATTATTGATACATAAACAAAGTGTTTTTTTGATTATACAAAAGAAATTATAAAAAATAGTAATGTTAATATTTTTATTACAGAAGCTAATTTATTAGAAATTAAAAAAGCAAAAAATTTATTAAATATTTATATTAATGATTGGAATATTCCTCAAAATAATTTTAATATTTTATTTAATAAATATAATGAAAATTCAATTGATATTTCTATTTTAAAAAATATTTTTTCTGGATTTTCTATATTAGGAAAATTAGATATTAATTCAAAATATAATTTATTAATAAATAAAAATAATATTAATTCTTTAGAAAAAAATTTAAAAAATGAATATTTAAAAATTAGTAAAAAAATATTAAATCAAAATTCAAATAAAAATAATTTTTTAAAAAATCTTTTCTTTTTTTCCAAAAATAATTAAAAATAATTTTAAAAATAGGAGGATAAAAATATGTCTGAATTAACAGCTGAAAATTTAAATGAGATGGAGCAAAATTTAAATTCACAAGAATTAAATGGAACAGAATTAGTGACTGCTGAGGAGCAAAATGGATTTTTAGATTCAACTTTAGGAAAGGTAATAAATACAGCAGTGGATTTGGGATTACGTTGGATTTTACCAGATTTTATAGAAAATCAAATAATTGAAGTTAAAGATACTTTAATAACTGGTGGTTTACAAGAAGGAATTGATAAGGCAATTGACAGTGCAATAGATTTAGGAAAAAGTATTACAGGAATATTTACAGGAAAATTTGAAGATGTTTCACAGGCGCAAAACGCGATAAAAAATGGTGGAATTATAGATGGAATTTCTAGTGCCTTGGATTCTGCATTATCTTTTACAACTAAAAAAGGATTATTACCATATAATATAGCAAATATTATTAGACAGGGTAAAAATGTAATATTAGATAATGTAAGTAATAATATTGAAGATGAATTTGTAAGCCAATTAGATAGTATAGAAAAATTAGGAAAATATGAAGATAATTGGAGAAATTATTTTAATGAGCAAGATTTTGAAGGTATGGAAAGAGAATATGAAAAAATAAAAGAGAAATTAAATGAAATATTGCCATTAGAAACAACAATAAAACAGGCAAGAGAAATTGAAAATATTCATTTATTGATAAAAAATAATGGACATGATTTTAATTTGACCCAAGAGCAATTAGAATTGGCAGGGATGCTTAATTAGAAGTGAGAAGTGAGATGTGAGATGTGAGAAGTGAGAGGTAGGATGTGGGAATTTAGAGGGGGATTTTAGAAATTTGGTGTTTTTTGCTTGCATATTTTTTCCAGTTTTAGTATAATACAAATGTAGTGTAATTATGAATATAAAAGCTTTTTACACATATTTTATTAACGATTTTTGAAGGGAAGGAACATAAAAAATGGAAGAAAACAACACAAAAAGAAATGACGGAAAAATTATAGAGCGCGACATAGAAAAAGAGATGAAAACAGCATATATTGATTACGCTATGAGTGTTATTGTATCAAGAGCACTTCCAGATGTTAGAGATGGTTTAAAACCAGTGCATAGAAGAATTTTATATTCTATGTATGAAGATGGAATTACTTCTGATAAACCTTATAGAAAATGTGCTAACACAGTAGGTTCTGTGCTAGGTAGATATCACCCACATGGTGATGCTTCTGTATATGATGCTATGGTTAGATTGGCACAAGATTTTACACAAAGATATGTATTAATTGATGGACATGGAAATTTTGGTTCTATAGATGGTGATCCACCAGCTGCTATGAGGTACACAGAAGCAAGGATGGCTAAAATTGCAGAAACTATGCTTACAGATATAGAAAAAAATACAGTTGATTTTATGCCAAACTATGATGACCGTTTACAAGAGCCAACAGTATTACCAGCAAAAATACCAGCATTATTAATAAATGGTTCTTCTGGTATTGCAGTAGGTATGGCAACAAATATTCCACCACACAATTTAACAGAAGTTATTGATGGAATTATAAAGATTATTGATGAAGATAATGTAACAGATGAAGACTTAATGAAAATTGTTAAAGGTCCAGATTTTCCTACAGAAGGAGTAATTTTAGGATTAGAAGGTATAAAACAAGCATATACAACAGGTAGAGGAAAAATTACAGTTCGTGGTGAGTGCGAAATTGAAGAAATGAGTAATAATAAGCAAAGAATTATTATTAACTCTTTGCCATATCAAGTTAATAAATCTAAGTTAATTGAAAATATTGCAAATTTAGTAAAAGATAAAAAGATAGAAGGCATTTCTGAAATTAGAGATGAATCTGATAGAGAGTCTAAAGTAAGGATTGTAGTTGAGCTAAAAAGAGATGTAAATGGACAAGTTATTTTAAATCAATTATATAAGCATACTCAATTACAAGATACTTTTGGAATTATTATGCTTGCATTAGTAAATGGAGAGCCAAAAGTATTAACATTAAGGCAATGTTTAGATTGCTATATAGACCATAGAAAAACTGTTATTCTTCGTAGAACACAATTTGAACTAGATAAGGCATTAGCTAGAGCACATATTTTAGAAGGATTAAAAATTGCTTTAGATAATATTGATGAAGTAATTGAGATTATCCGTAATTCATATGATGATGCCAAAGAAAGATTAATGAAAAGATTTAATTTATCAGATATTCAGGCACAATCAATTTTGGATATGAGATTAAAAACATTATCTGGTTTGCAAAGAGAAAAAATTGATGAAGAATATAACGAATTAATGAAATTAATTGAGCATTTAAGAGAAATATTAGCAAGTGAAAGATTAGTTTTTGATGTTATAAAAGAGGAATTACTTGAAATTAAGCAAAAATATGGTGATGAAAGAAAAACCAAAATTGTTGCTGATGAAAGCGAAATTAATATTGAAGATTTAATTAAAGATGAGCAAACTGTTATTACTTTAACACATTTTGGATATATTAAAAGAATGCCTATAGATACATATAAAAGCCAAAAACGTGGTGGAAAGGGAATTACAGGATTAGCAACTAGGGAAGATGATTTTGTAAAACAAATCTTTACAGCATCTACACATGATACAATTTTATTCTTTAGTAATAAAGGAAAATTATATCATCTAAGAGGATATGAAGTTCCAGAAGCAGGAAGAACAGCAAAAGGAACAGCTATTATTAATTTATTAAGATTAGATGTTGGAGAAAAAATCTCTGCAGTTATTCCTATTTCTAATTTTGCAGATGGAAAATACCTTTTAATGGGAACTAAAAAAGGATTTATAAAGAAAACACCATTAAAGGAATTTGATTCAAGCAGAAAAACAGGATTATTATCTATAACTTTAAGAGATGATGATGAATTAATTGATGTACGCTTAACAGATGGTCAAGATAATGTAGTGCTTGTAACAAGCAAAGGTATGTGCATTACATTTGGTGAAAAAGATGTAAGGCCAATGGGAAGAACTGCACAAGGTGTTATAGGAATTCGATTAGATGATGATGATTTTGTTATTGGTATGGAATCAATAGTTGAAGGAAATACAAATGCAACTCTACTTGCAATTACAGAAAATGGATTTGGAAAAAGAACAGAACTAGATGAATATAGAGTTCAAACTAGAGGCGGAAAAGGCGTAATGACATATAAAATAACACCAAAAACAGGAAATATTGTTGGAATTAGAGTTGCTACAGATAATGAAGATGTGATGTTAATTACTGAAAATGGAACAATTATAAGGCTTAAAGTAAAAGATATTAGTATTTTAGGTAGAGCAACACAGGGTGTAACTTTAATGAGAACAAATGAAGGAAAAGTTGTTAGTATTGAAACTATAAATTCAGAAGAAGATAATCAGGACTAAGATAAAGGAGAAAAGTATTTATGGATGTTGAAGAAAAAATACATTATTTATCAATATTAGTAGAGTGGAACTTATTTTCAGCAGTTAGGGCTATTAAAGAAAGCAATATTGAAAATAAGGATGAAGCTATTGAAAAAGCAATGGACAAATTTAAAAATGATTTACCAGAATATTTATCAGATATTCCAAATCTAGATAATAAAATTTTAAGAATTCTTGCAAAAACTCAAAAAAATCATGATGAGATAGGGAAGGCAAAAGAAAAAAGTGAAGGGGAAGAAAGATAATAAAAATACTACTCTAGCAATAGAGTAGTATTTTTATGAGAATTTATCTTTTTAAAAAACGAATATCATCACCAAAAAAATAACAAATATTATAATTTCCTACTAGCCTAGAAACAATGCGTTCATCATATGTTTCAAATAATTGTTGAAGACTTAAATTTGTAGAAATTATTGTTTTTGTAATTTTTTTATTATTTAATAATCTTGAATTAATAATATTAAATAATTCAACTAATTTCATTTGGTTTGTTCCTTCTGTACCTAAATCATCAATAATTAATAAATCTACATTTAATAAATGGTCATAAATATCTTTTGAAACATTATTTTTACTAAATCTATAATCTATAATCATATCTAGCATTGTTGAAGCAGTTTGATATAATACGGTTTTTCCATTTTCTAATAATTCATTTGCAATTGCACTTGATAAAAAAGTTTTTCCAAGTCCAGTTTTACCAGTAAATAATAAATTTTTTTCATCAATATTATCAAAATTATCTATAAAATCATGACAAATTTTTAATATTAATTTCATATTTTCTCTTGGAGAAATATCATTTTGATATTTCTCTAAATTAATTTCATCTGAATAAAAATTTAAATTAAAATTTTTAAAATTCTGTTTTTCTAAAGAATTAATATTTGATTTATTATATTCTATATTATATATTTTTTGTTTTAAACAATTGCAAAGCTCTGTGTTTCCATTAACATTAATATAGCCTGTATCATTGCATTTTAGACAATCATATTTTGGATAAATTTCTTTTGCTTTTTCACCAATTGAATTTAATATTTTGTTTTTTTTCTCTTTTAAATTATTTATATCATCATTTAATTTTTTAATTAAATTTTTATCATTATTTTTATTAATTTCTTTTATTGTAGATATTGCTAAAGAATTTATTTTATCATCAATTTTAGATAATTCAGGAAATTCCACATATAATTCTTTTTTATTTTTTTCTGCAATTTCTTCTGCTTTAATTCTTTTTTTATTATATTCAGTTAATAAAGTTTTTAATGTAAGAGTATCCAAAATAGCCTCCTTTTAATTTGCTGTTTTTTTATTAGCATATAAATTATTTAAATTATCATAAGATCTTTGATCATATTTTTGGTATCCGGTCTTTTTTTCTAACTCTTTTATATTTTTATTTTTTTGCTTCATATCAGTTAAAAATTTATTAACTTGCTCAGCTGTTTTAAATCCTCTATCATGCCAGTCTGTAATTAATTTATCAATATAATCAAAACTTGGATTTACTTTAGAGGTAGTTCTTTTAAGTGCAATTTCAATTATATCAAAAGAAAAATTAAAATCTATAATCCATTTTTCTATATAAGCATATTCATATTGTGTTAACTGCCTAGATAATCCTAATTTCTTAGAAATCATATTTGCCACTTTATTTAATTTTTCTTGTTTTTCATAATATAAATCTAAATCATTAAATGTTTTAATTTTATTTTTAAACCAGCTATCTGCAACAACTTGAATATAATTTCTGTGTAATGCAGATTTATCAAAACAATATTCAAATAAAGCTATCATTACCTCATCATCAAAATCATATTTTTTAAACCATAGTTCAATATCTGGGTACCAAGAAGTAGGCATTAAACCAGAAAAATACCTATTATTAATATATTCAATGGTTTTTGCCTTTTTCTGGCTTTCTGCAGATTTTTGAATTTGCTCTGCTGATAATGCAACTTTTGGTTTATATAATTGGTGTAATTCTTTTTCTTGTAAATTGTTTAGTATATATCCCGTATTTTTTCTAGTAAGTACACCTTGGTCTTCCCAATATTTCATGCCATCTTGAATTACCTTAAGAGGAAGTCCTAATTTTTTGCATAAATCATTTACTTTTATATCTTTATCATATTTTGAAAGAAATAAAATATATAAATAAATTTTTACATAATCTCCAGAAGCTTCTGGCAAATATTCTGTAAAAAATATGTCTGGTAAATTAGTGCTTGAAAATAAAGCAGATAGTTCATTTTGTTCTAATTTCATAGGAATTCCCCCAAAATCATCTTTTGACAAATTATATCATTTTTATACACAATTTACAACAAATTATTTTATATAAAGATATAATTTTGGATTTTTTAAATATTTAATTAAATATACGATAATATAAATAATATTTTCGTGATTAAAACCAATAATGCTAAATAATAAAAGTGGAAGACATAGCACAACAAAAATAAATATTTTAATTGTATTATCTTGAAAAATTAAATTAATGCAAGAAAAAACAAATAAATCCCAAATTATATTTAGTATTAATGTAGAATAATCAATAATACCTAAAAATTTATTTTTAAAATTATAATTTTGTGGAAAAATAAATTTCAATAAAATTCTCCTTTCTAAATTACATATTTTTTAGCATATTTGTACCAATATTAACATTATTTGAAACATCGGTGGAAATTCCACCTATTAAACTGCGCATGTATTGATTTGCACGTATTAATGCATACATACCACCAATGCAAATTAATTTTGAAAAAATATCTTCTGAAGAAAAATCTACAGAAAAAATTAATAGCAAAATTAAAGATACCAAAGATTGCTGTAATAATAATGATAAAATTGTTCTAAACCAAGTTTTGAAAAACCATGAAGTACTTTGGTTTGTTAAACTTAATATTGCAAAAGGTGTTATTAAAACAAATAATTTTACCATAACATAACGAAGTGAATATGAAAAAACTAAATTTAACAAACTAACAGAAATAAAACTTTTTATTAACCCATCAAATGAAAAAATAGTAAAATCTGTTTCGCCAGTAGAAAGCATGTCATTTAACCTTGTAATTAATTCTGAAAAAGAGATTTCATGCCCATATAAATTATGCCCAATGCTTCTAATTGCTTCTGAAATAAAATTATTTAAATCTAAAAATTCTTCACAAATTACAAAAGAAAAATTCATTACAATTCCAAAAATTAATAATTTAAATATAAATTGAAAAGGCCTTTCTACTTGCAAATTCATATAATAAGAATAGGTTAAGCGAATAGCATAATAAATTGCAAAGCCAACTAGTAAAGAATTTGCTATTACTAATAAACCATTTGAACTATTTGTGCCAAATATTTTTTCAAATATAGAATTATTTAAAATATCTGAATTAATAAAAGTAAGGTCATCTAACACTTGGTATATACTATTATCTATTGAAGAAAATAGGGTTTCAAAAATTGAATTAATAGTTTGGATAATATTTGTTGTTAATGAAGAAGTCGCATCCAAGGATTTCACCCCCTTATGTTAATAAACTTTGAATTGCTGATAAAATTAAATTTAAAACTAAAATAAATCCATAGCAAAATAATGTGCCACGCATCATTTTTTTTGCAGTTCTAATTCTTTCTTCATCTCCAAAACTAAATTTTTGCATAAAAATTCCTACGCAAACTGCAACTGCAGCTGCAGGAGTAGCTAGCTTAAGTAGCCACTCTTGGATAGTTTCAAAAGCGGAATTAAGTGTATTTACAATTTCAGGTGTACTATCAAAAAGTGCAGCTTTAGATACATTTGAAGTAAATACAAATAAAATAGTAAATAATAAAATAACTAGAAATTTTTTATTTAAAATTAATTTTTTAAACATAAAAAACACTCCTTTGTGAATTTATTTATTTTTAAAATATGGGAATAGTTTGAGTTTTTGAGGCGGAATAATTTTTAAGCCATCTGATAAAAAACTTAAACAAGTAAAATTTTCTAAAGATTGTGTAAAAAAGTTTGTGTCATAAATAAAATCTGTGTGCACATATGTGCTAATTGTTTCAGAAATACTAGAATCCTTTGAATTTAAAGAATTGCTAAAATAACTAAAAACGGTTTGTTTGGCATTTTCTGAAATACCTTTTGAAATTTTTTCTTTATCCTCTTTTCCAATTTGTTTTTGTGCATTTTCAATTGTTAAAATATCATCATTACGAAACCATAATTTATTAATTAAATTTTGAATAATTACATTTAAAGTGGATTGCTCATGAAGTGTATTTAAAAGTGAGGTATAACTTTGTGTTGCAACAATATTAATGCATTTTGCTTCCCTACTTTGGGAGAAAAAGTTGGCATCAGTTTCAGTGCAATATTCAGAATATTCATCAGAGATAAAACACACACTGCGAAAATTATTATCTGGGTATTTACTAAGTCTTAGCATTACTTCTGCTTGAAAATCCAGTTTTAAATATGCTGCAATTATTTTAGATAAATTTGTATATTCACTAATATTCATATTTAAAACAACAATTTTGCCTTTTTCCAAAGCTTCTTCAAATCCTAAAAAATTTAAATCTTCTTGTTTAGGGTTAAAAGTTTTTAAAACATCATAATCAGAAATAAAAGAATTAGTAATACGTGTAATTTCAGATTTTAAAATTGCAGAAGTTCTTGCATCTAATGAATTAAATTCTTTTTCAAAAAAATTTAAGCTTGAAAGTAAATCATAAATTTCAGATTGTGCAAAACTATTTTGCCTAAACTTTTCACGTAAAAAAGCAATTTTTTCTAAATAATAATCTTGTCTTGTAATTAATTTATGAATTTCTTCAAAATTGACATAACCATTATTATATAAACGGCATAATTTAATTGCTTCTGCTAGTACCTGCTCAGCTTTATCCAGCCAATATGATTCTGAATTATTTTTAGAAAATAATAATAAAATAGTTTTTAGGCGATTTGCTAAAATACTTGGCTTTAAATTAGGCTTGTGAAGCGGGTTATATTTATATTTTCCACCCAATTCAATAACAATTACATCATCTTTTCTTTCGTATTCTTCAGCAAATTCTAATACTTTTTTATAATAATTTCCTTTTACGTCAAGTATGAGCATACCCAGCTTTTTTTCTGGATTTTTATGTGAAAATGCAATTAATTGCTTGGTAAATGGGTACATTGTACTACTAGTTTTACCAGTACCAATGGTTCCTGTAATTAAAATATTTTGGTATAAACTTTTTTCGGGTAAATAAATTAATTCATTTGTTTTTTCGGCTTCTCCAACTAGCAATTTTAATTCTTCATTTTTGGGAATATTTTCGATTAAAGAATATGATTTTTTATCTTTTTTGGATTTTGTTTTAGAATTATTTTTTGAAGGGATATATTTAGAGAATAATTTTTTAAATAAATTATAAAACATATTTGAGATAAAAAATGATGAAAAAACATATGTGAAAATAAACCAATATTTACAAAAACTCCAAATTTCTGGTTCTTTAATGCAAATGTCAAATGGATGTATTCCGTAATCTACAATAATATGCTCTGAAGTATACAGTGGAAGAAAAATGTTATAGCCAATAAAACAAATAATAAGTGCAATTAATAAAGTAAATAAAATACGACTAATATAAAATCACCTCCTGTTAAGAAGTTTCTCTTTAATATTCAATTTAGAACCTTGTTCGTTGTGGAAAATTTTTATATCGAAAAAAGTATATATTGAATAAAAAAAGATAAAAGAATTAATAATAAAGAGGATAAAGAAGTAGTCAATTAATTCAATAACACATCACTCCTTCCAATTTTTCCCATTTTATAACAAAAATTTAAAATTGTCTATACTTTTTTGAAAAAATATGTTAAAATATTATTGCCTAAATTTATTTATGTGGAGGTTATATATGGAAATTAATAAAGATATGACAATTGGTGAACTATTAGAAATAGCACCAGAAAAAGCAGATATATTATTAGAAGCTGGTATGCATTGCCTAGGATGCCCAGCATCTCAAGCTGAAACAATAGAAGAAGCTTGCGAAGTTCATGGTATAGATGCTGAAGAATTAATAAAAAAATTAAATAGCTAAAGAACAAAAAGAGCCATAAAATGCAATTTTTATAAAAAAATCAAAAAAAGTGTGATAAAAAAGTGAAAATTGTATTGACAAATTGTGAAAAGTAGTGTAAAATAAGGCTTGTTACTCGGTAATAAATAACCGGCTTTATACTTGGGTCATTAGCTCAGGTGGTAGAGCACTTGACTTTTAATCAAGTTGTCCGCGGTTCGAGTCCGCGATGGCTCACCAAACTAGGGTTTAAGCCATATAAGAACTTAAATCCTAGCATAATTTTTTAATATGGCCCCGTGGTCAAGCGGTTAAGACATCGCCCTTTCACGGCGGAGACATGGGTTCGATTCCCGTCGGGGTCACCAATATGCCACTTTAGCTCAGCTGGTAGAGCAACTGACTTGTGGGATAGATAGAATTAAGGTTCTATTTTGAACTATCTTGCACCTTTATGTGGAAACATGTAAAGTGGACACCGCTAATTCGGGGAAGGCTGTAAAATGCTAATCCCGAGCTAGAAAAAGTAATTTTTCGAGTGTAGAGACTTTATACGGTGTACCTAAGGCAAATGCTAAGGTAAAGAGAAAGTCCAGACTACAAACACATTTAAAATGTGGTAATGAAAGTTATAGTAGTATGAATCAGTAGGTCATCTGTTCGAATCAGATAAGTGGCTCCATTACTTAAAACTAGGCTTGTTGTATAACTTGTCTAGTTTTTTGCAATCTACAAAGGCGCTAATAGAAATAATGGAAGAAAGCAGAGGAAGAAGTATAATGGGTAAAGTAGTTGTAGTAACAGGTGGTTCTAAGGGAATTGGAGCTGAAATTGTAAAAACATTAGCAAATGAAGGATATAAAATTGTATTAAATTATAATAAGTCAGAGGAAAATGCAAAAAAAATACAAGAGGAACTCTTTAACGAAGGAATAAAAATAGAAATTTTTAAAGCAGATGTTTCAAAAAGGGAAGAAGCAAAAAAACTAATAAAATTTGCTCTAGAAAAATTTAATACAATTGATATTTTAATTAATAATGTAGGAATAGCACAAGAAAAAATATTTACAGATATAACAGATACAGACTGGAATTATATGTTACAAAACAATTTGAATTCAGCTTTTTATTGCACACAGGAAGTAGTAGAGACTATGATACATAATAAAAAAGGATGTATAATAAATATTTCATCAATATGGGGGATTACAGGGGCTTCTTGTGAAGTTGCATATTCTACAACAAAAGCGGCAATTAATGGCTTTACCAGAGCCCTAGCAAAAGAATTAGGCCCTTCAAATATTAGAGTAAATGCAATTGCACCAGGAATTATAGATACACAAATGAATAGTAATTTAACAGCAGAAGAGCTAGAAAATATAAAAAATGAAATACCATTAGAAAAAATTGGAAAACCAAAAGATATTGCAAAATGCGTAAAATGGCTAATAGAAGATGAATACACAACAGGGCAAATTATTTCTATAAATGGTGGATGGTATATATAACAAAAAAACTAGTCAATTTTGACTAGTTTTTAATTTTATTGGTCAATATCATTTATTTTTCTCTTATAATTACCAGAAATTAATTTTGGTAAATATGTAATTACTTTATAAATTGCTAGACGTATTTTTTTGCTCCAGATATATGATTTTCTCAATCTTCTTGGATTATCAAGTGAATTTTCGTCTTGTAATACTAATGAAAGTTCTACTTTTTCAATAGGAAACACATAATTTTCACCATTATTATTATCCCATTCATTGTTTTCGTTTTTAAAACAAAAATTAAAGGTATCACTTGAAAGCAATTCTATTTCTGCTTGAAAACCTAATTCTGTTTTTTCCATTTTAACTTCGCCTAAATTATCCCAATTTAATCCGAAACCATAATGAATAAATACTTCTTCAGAACCATCCTGAAAAAGCTTTCCTGCATATGAGATTTTTACTTTTGTATTTTCTATTAATTTATCTGTATTAAAGAAAATGTTCTTTACTAATTCCATTTAAAATTCTCCTTTTATTTATCTCTTGTTAGTTTATTATGTATTATAATATTAAAAAAAATAATATTCAAGTATTTATGACAAAAAAATTTAAAATATATTATTTTTTTCATTATAAACGCCAACTACTTTTCCAATAATATAAAATTTATCTTTTAAATCTATTGTAATATCTGGTATATCCAGCCTGTTTTCTGACCTTAGTGCAACAGAATCTTTACGAGCAATAAATTTGCGAATATAGAATTTATTATTATAAAAAAATAATCCAATATCTCTACTATTTAGTGGAGAATTAAATTCTACAATAGCATATTCGCCTTTTCTAATTCTTGGTTCCATAGTGTCATCAGTCATTTTTACTGCAATATTAGCGCCAGAAGCATAAGTAGGGCAATCTATAAAGCCGTCTAATATATCTACAGCAAGAATTTTATCATAGCCAATACGACTTTCTAGTTCATAGTTTTTATGTTCTTCTGTAAATTCTTTATCATAAGTATACATTAACTGACTATAAGGAATATTCATTGTTTTGCAAAGACTTTTTAAAACTTTATGGCTAGGATTTCTTTCACCTTTTTCAATATGTGTTAAGTGACCAGTGTTAATATTGCTATCTTCAGCAATTTTAGCTTTTGTTAATTTTTTTTCTTTGCGAATATATGAAAGCATGTGTCCTAACATAAAATATCCCTCTTTTCGAAAATTTCTAAAGTTATTATATTAAAAAAGAAAAAAAATGTCTAGTATAAAAACAGAAAATTTTCTAAAATTTGACAAAATATTTATTGTAAAGATACATTGAATGTGGTAATATTATTTTATAGTAAAGTATATACTATTTAAGGGAGAATATTATGGAAAATGAAAAAAATAAAATCAAAAAAGAAGATGAAATTTCAGAAGAAATAAAACAAAAAGATGAAAAAACTAAAGAAAATAAAAATGAGGAGCAAAAAGAAAGTTCACAAGAAAAATTTGAAGAGAAAAATAAGCAGGAAGAAGAAACTATACAATACAATAAAGAACCTAATCAAGAAGAAAATATGGAAAATTTAGAAGAGTCTAAGCACAAACCAGAAGAAGGTGTGGAAAATCTAGATGCTCCTGAACAAAAAAATATAGAAGATGAAGAACTACCTAAAAAAGAAGATATTATTGAAAAAAAAGTAACAGAAGAAAACCATGAAATTAAAAAAGAAAAAGGAAAACATAAAAAAGCAATAATACTTTCTGTTACAGGTGTAGCAATAATAATTGCTATTATGATATTTTCTGTAATTTTTGCATTAATAAATATGGGAAATGAAAAAATGCTAAAAGGTATTTCTATTTTAGGTATTGATGTAAGTGGCTTGACAACTGAGGAAGCAACTAAGAGAGTAAATGATGCTATTAATGCAAAATTTACAAATGAAAATGATAGTATTCTGCTAAAGCGTGGTAATATTGAAACTACTGTAACTGCAAATACATTTAATGCAAAATTTGATGTAGATAGCGCTATTGCAGAAGCATATAACATAGGAAGAAGCGGAAATATTATTACTAATAATTATGCAATATTAGGTACAATGCTTTTTGAAAAAAATATTGAGCCAGAACTATATTATGATGAAGAATTTATGGAAAATACTATAGATGATATTAGTTCTAAAATGAAAGATAGTGTTGTAGAATATAGCTATTATATAGAAGATGAGGATTTAATTGTAGTTAAAGGAAAACCTGGATATATAATAAAAACCGAAGAATTAAGACAAAAAATAATTGATGAACTTAAAGATATTAATGCACCATATACTGAAATTGAAATACCAGTTGATTACAAAGAACCTGATTCAATAGATTTACAAAAAATAAGGGATGAAATCTACAAAGAGCCAAAAGATGCTTATGTTGAGAAAAATCCAACTGTAGTGCATGTTGAAGAAAATGGTGTTGATTTTGAAATTTCTTTAGAAGAAGCACAAAAGCTACTTGAAGAAGATAAAGAAGAATATGTAATTCCTTTAAAAATAACTGAACCAAAAAAGAAACTAGCAGATTTAGGAGAAGAAGCTTTTCCAGACCAGCTATCAACATTTTCAACAATATATGATGCAAGTGCAATTAATAGGGCTACAAATATAGAAAAAAAAAAAAAAAAAATTAATGGCACAGTTATTATGCCAGG
>CALXVE010000023.1 GCA_944391885.1 uncultured Clostridia bacterium
ACCTTATTTGTATTTTTTATAATTTTCTAGTACCATTAAATCGACATTTTTTCAAAAACATATTCCATTTTTAGCAGGAATATAGTATAATAGAATTGTTGTTAAGAAATTTTTTAAAGGAGAAAAAATATGTGGTATATTTGGTTAATTTTAGCTGGCATATTTGCTATTGCAGAAATTATAACACCTAGCTTTTTAATTATTTGGCTAAGTGCAGGTAGCCTTTGCAGTATGGTTACAAGCTTTTTTACAGATAATTTAGTAATACAAATTGCAGTTTTTGTTATATCTTCAGCAATCTTTATTTTCTTTACAAGACCACTTGCTAAAAAACTAACAAAAAAAGACAAAGATGTTGTAACTAACGCTTTTGCAATTGTTGGTAAAAAAGCAGTTGTTATAGAAGATATTAATTCTACTTTTGGAACAGGTCAAATTATGGTTGATGGAGAAGTTTGGGCTGCAAAAACAGAAACTGATGATATTATACCTAAAGATACAGAAGTATTTATTTTAGCCATTGATGGTGTAAAGGCTGTTGTTAGTTCTAAATCTGCTAAAGTAGAAAAAGAAAATGTATAAATTTGTTATTAATATTTATTATATATAAGGAGGAAATTTTTATGATATGGGTTTTATTAGTCCTATTAGTTATTATTTTAGTTATTGCATTTAAAACAATTAAAATAGTAAAACAATCTGAAGTTTACATTATAGAAAGACTTGGTAAATTTCATAAAGTAGCTGACGCTGGTCTTACAATTATTATTCCTTTTGTTGACCATGTACGTAGTGTTGTAAGCTTAAAACAACAAACTATGGATATTCCACCACAAGGTGTAATTACACAAGATAATGTTACTATTACTATTGATACTGTAGTTTTCTATAAAGTAACAGATCCCGCTAAGGCAGTTTATGAAATTCAAAGCTTAAAGAAAGGTATTGAATATTTAGCAATTACAACTATTCGTGATATTGTTGGTAAAATGGATTTAGATGATACTTTTAGTTCTCGTGATGCTATAAACGATAAGTTAAGAGTAATTCTAGATGAAGCAACAGACCAATGGGGTTGTAAAGTAGATAGGGTTGAAATTAAGGATATTACACCACCAGCTGATATTCGTGATGCCATGGAAAAACAAATGAATGCAGAAAGAAATAAAAGGGCATTAATCCTTCAAGCTGAAGGTGAAAGACAATCTGCTATTACGCTTGCAGAAGGTAAAAAAGAAGCTGCTATTTTGGAAGCTGAAGCTGATAGAGAAGCTAAAATTAGAAGAGCTACTGGTGAGGCTGAAGCTATTAAAAAAGTGGCAGAAGCAAAAGCAGAAGAAATACATATGGTATATGATGCAATGATGAAAGCAAAACCTGATGAAAAATTGGTACAATTAAAATCATTAGAAGCTTTAAAAGAAGTTGCTAATGGAGAAGCTAACAAAGTATTCATTCCTTTTGAAGCAACACAAGCTTTAAGTAGTTTGGGTGCTGCATCAGAAGTATTTAAAGATAAGAAATAATATTTTAAAGGGCCGTGTAAAAACACAGCCCTTTTTTCATTTTTGGCTACTCTCTTCTTTTTTCTTGGTTCCTCCAAAAAGAATTACTTTTTTACGTGCTTTTCCTATTGAGTAAACTATGTATAAGAGAGTCGCTACAAACAATGAGGCAAAAATCCAAAAAACCATTGTGACTTGTCTTGTCTCTTCTATGCCTAAGATTTCGGTTCTGTTTTTGTCAAACCTAACTTCCAAGGTAAATCTTTCGTCTTCCAGTATAATTACTGGTTCTTCTGAATTTATGATTTCTGCATTCCGCATATTATACACTTCATCGAAATCATTTTCTAGAGAATCTACCTGGCTATAGAGTCCATTTCTCTCAGTAACTACGGTTGTATAGTAGTCATTATAGCATTTGTTAAAAATAGGCTTCGCAACAACAAGCATAATTACTGAAACTGCAATTATCCAGATTATCCAGATACCAATCCATTTTGCTACTTTTTTCATTTTGTTTTCCATCCTCTCGCATTTGTAGGTTTTTTGAATCTTCTAAATTTCTTTTTTCTACAATGTAGAAAAAATATATAAAATTTAGTATATTTAATTATACCATTTTTTAGATAAAATTGCAAATTTCAGTTTCATTAATCCACTGTATCATCTTTTATATAATATTTAGTACCAAGCATTTTGTCTGGCAAGTATTGCTGTTCTATCCAATGTCCTGGATAATCATGTGGATATTTATATCCAACGCTATACCCTTCTTTTTTCATGCCTTCTGCAGGTGCATTTCTTATATGCATTGGTATTGTGCCTGTATCTTTATTTGCAACATCGGATAATGCCTTTTCTATGCCCAAATATGCACAATTTGATTTTTTAGAAGTTGCTATATACACTGTTGCCTCTGCTAAAATAATTCTAGCTTCAGGCATGCCAACCATTGTAACTGCCTGCATTGCCGAAGTTGCAAGTATTAATGCATTTGGATTTGCCATGCCTACATCTTCTGCCGCACTAATAACAATCCTTCTTGCCATAAATACTGGGTCCTCTCCAGCATTTAAAGCTCTTGCTAAATAGAAAAGTGCAGCATCCACATCACTTCCCCTTAGAGATTTAATAAATGCACTTATATTATCATAATGGCTATCTCCATTTTTATCAAATACAGCTTTTCTGGTTTGCACACACTCTTTTAAAATCTCATCTGTAAGCATTATAACTCCATTTTCGTCCATTTGAGTTGTAAGCACTGCTACCTCTAGTCCATTTAATGCAGTTCTAACATCGCCATTCGCAGTTTCTGCTAGTTTTTTTAATGTGCTATCTTCAATTTTAATATTATAGCTTCCAAGCCCTTCTTCGCTTTTTAAAGATTTTTTTAATACCTCAAATATATTTTCGTCTGTTAAAGGCTGTAAATGAAATACCATTGACCTTGAAATCAAAGCTTTGTTTACTTCAAAGTACGGATTTTCAGTTGTAGCACCTATTAAAATAATGGTCCCATTTTCCACATATGGAAGTAAAGCATCTTGTTGTAATTTATTAAAACGGTGAATCTCATCAATAAACAAAATACATTTTCCAGATGGGTTTAATAAGGTATTTTGTGCAGTTTCAATAGCATTTTTTATATCTGCCACACCAGAAGTTACAGCATTAATCTTTAAAAATTTATACTTAGTTGTATTACTAATAACCCTAGCAAGGGAAGTTTTACCACAACCTGGTGGTCCCCATAATATAATGCTAGAAAGCCTATCTGCTTTAATTGTTCTATATAAAATTTTATCTTTTCCTAAAATATGTTCCTGCCCAACATAATCATCCAATGTTTTTGGACTCATCCTATATGCAAGTGGTTTACTTAAATCCATATTTTTCCCTCCTTATTTAGGGACAGTCCCTTTTTACCCATTTATGGGTAATTTGGGACAGGTCTGCCTACAACCACCTGTCCCCAAAAAGCTGATTTCACCTCGTCTACAAGCCCCGTCCCCTTTAGCTTAAGCTTTTTAATCCTTTGCGTATAATGTCTTCCACACTCAAATCTGCCATATCCACTTTTTCTAGTGCTAGCATTATCTCCTTTTTAGTATAGCCTAATACTTGCAGTGCACTAATAGCCTCTGACACTTTTTCATCTTCTTCAATAACATGTTTAAATGTGACTTCTTCTTCTCCCTGCACAATATCTATTTCTTGCTCTTTCTTTAATTTGTCTTTTAGCTCTAATATAACTCTTTGTGCAGTTTTTGCACCTATACCTGGCAATTTTTTTAATATATCAACATTATTTGAAATAACTGCTAGTGCAAATTGTGATGGCGTAATATTTGATAAAATTGTTAATGCTCCCTTTGCACCAATTCCACTAACACCAAGTAACAATTCAAACATTCGTAATTCTTCATTAGTTAAAAATCCATATAGGCTAATATCATCTTCCCTTACTCTCATAAATGTATGAATTTGCACTTTTTCACCAATATCACATAATTTTGAAATTGCAGATTCTGGCATAAATATTTTATACCCTATGCCATTTGCATCTATCACAATATATCCTTTTGTTTTTATTTCTAATGTTCCTTTTATATATGCTAACATACTCTTTTCTCCTATTTATTATTTTTTTCATTGCCTATTCTATCACAAAAGCAAAAATTTGCAAGTATTTTTTTGCAAATTTTTGTTTGTATCACATATGCAATTTTCTATTTCTTTATTCTTACTGTATCACTCTACTTGTATTCTTCTCATTTTTGTGGCATAATATTATGGAAAGGATTATGTTATGGATATTTATACTAAATTAGAATACAATGAAATTATACAGATAATACAAAAATATTGTAAGACCTATATTGGAAAAAACTTTTGCAATAATTTAAAGCCAAGTTTTAATTTTTGCAAAGTAGATATTTTACTTAAAGAAACAATTGAAGCAGTTACTGCTATTTACAAAAATGGCAGTCTACCTTTAGATGAACTTGAGCCATTGGATATTTATATAAAATCTTTAGAAAGTAATCAAATTTTGTCTGCAAAGGCTCTATTAGATTTAGCTAAATTACTAAAAGTTTCAAGGGAATTAAAGGAATATTATAAAGATGAAGATTTTGCAGAATTGCAAAGCTATTTTTCTTCTTTATATTCCAATAATTTAGTAGAAAAAGAAATTTTTGAGAAAATCTTAGATGAAAATACTATTAGTGATAATGCTTCACCTAAACTTGCTGGATTACGAAGAAAGCGCAGAACTTTGGAGCAAAATGTTAAAGATAAGCTATCTTCTTTTTTGCACTCCAGCACATATTCCAAATACTTGATGGAGCCTGTCATAACTATTAGAAATAATAGATATGTTATACCTGTAAAACAAGAATATAGAGGCATGATACAAGGATTTGTTCATGATATTTCGTCAAGTGGTTCAACTGTGTATATTGAACCTACTAGTGTTTTTGAGGCAAATAATCAAATTGCTAGTGTAAAAATGGAAGAAGAACTTGAAATTGAGAAGATTTTGCAAATTCTTACTTCTAAATTTTATGGAATTATTGAAGCTTTAAAAATTAATATAAATACTATTGGAATTTTGGATTTAATATTTGCAAAAGCTGAATATTCTAAGGATATTAATGGTGTTATGCCAGTTTTAAATAACGAAAAAAATATTTTCCTAAAAAAAGCTAGGCATCCATTAATAGACAAGTCAGTTGTTGTTCCTATTGATATTGCTTTAGGGGTTGATTATTCTTCTTTAATAATCACTGGCCCAAATACCGGTGGAAAAACTGTTGCATTAAAAACTGTTGGGCTTTTGCTTTTAATGGCATATTCAGGAATTCTTATTCCCTGCCATGAAGAAAGTAGCATTTGTGTATTTGATAAAATTTTTGTAGATATTGGTGATGAACAAAATATTCAGGAATCTTTAAGCACATTTTCTTCACATATTTTGAATATTGTAAAAATCACAAATAATCTAACTAGTAATTCTTTAATCTTGCTTGATGAATTAGGCTCAGGAACTGACCCTATTGAAGGTGCTAGTCTTGCAAGGGCTATTTTAGAGTATTTTTATCAAATTGGTGCTTTAACTATTTGCACTACACATTATCAGGAATTAAAGGAATTTGCGCTAGTTACAGATGGTTTTGAAAATGCCAGCTTTGAGTTTGATGTTGAAAATTTAAAACCTACATATCATTTATTAATTGGTATTCCTGGAAAAAGTAATGCTTTTGAAATTAGCAAGCGTTTAGGCTTACCTGAGAGCATTATAGAAAAAGCCAGTTCTTTTGTAGAAGATGACCATGTTTCTATTGAGGAATTGCTTAAAAATATTTATGATGATAAGTTGGCTATTGAAAAGCAGAGGGTTGAAACTGAAAAGAATTTAAATCAAATAGAATTACTTAGAAAATCGCTAGAACAGGACCAATCTGCTTTAATTCAAAAACAGCATAAAATGATTGAAGATGCTAAAATTGAGGCAAGGGATATTTTGCTTTCTGCTAAAGAAGAAGCAGCCGAGATTATAAGGCAGTTAAGTGATGAAAACTTAAATACGAAGCATGCTAATCAACTAAGAAATGAATTAAATGAAAAAATAAAAAGTATGGGAAATGTGATAAAATCAGGAAATGGAATTGGAAATTTTAATGAAGTTACTATTAAAGATATTCATGATGGATTAAAAGTTTGGGTTCCAAGTTTGCAAACCGAAGGAGTAGTTTTAAGCAAAACTGTAAGCAAAGATGGAGAGGTTTTAGTGCAGGTAGGCTTAGCCAAAATGAATTTAAAATTATCTGAACTTAGCTTAATTGATGATGAAAGAACTAATAAGAATTTAAATTCTGGGAAAGTTACTACTGTGCAAAATTCCAAAACAAAATTTATCTCTCCAGAAATTAATGTTATTGGTCAAAATGTTGATGAAGCAATTTATGTAATTGATAAATATTTGGATAATTGCTATATGAGCGGAATTTCACCTGTTAGAATTGTGCATGGTAAAGGCACTGGAAAATTACGTGAAGGAATTCATAAATATTTAAAGAAAAATCCACATGTTAAGTCTTTTAGATTAGGTACGTTTGGTGAAGGTGAAATGGGAGTTACAGTTGTGGAATTAAAATAGAAGTGAAAATTTAAAATTTCACTTCTATTTTAATTTTATTGTAATGTTAGTCCATAATTTTGCATTAGCCAAGTGTAATAATCAAATACTTCTACAGTTTCTGGAATTCCATAATCTACTCCATAAGTTTCTACTGTTATACTTTTAATAACTGGTGCTTTTTTTGGAGTATCTGACGCAATTTCGTTTCCATCTTCATCTTCTGGTATTTCATCATCTTCTTTTAATTCTGTAGCTCTATAATATACTTCTGTATTTGCAATTTTTTCCACAACATCCATACCTTCTATTACTTTACCAAATGCTGCATAAAGTCCATCTAAAGAACTATTATCCTCTGTCATAATAAAGAATTGTGAACCAGCAGAATTGTATCCATAGGTTATTAAACCAGAGTCTATAGCGCTGTAATCTGTTCTAGCCATAGATATAACACCTTTAGTATGTTTTAAATTATTTTCAGTATATCCATTTGCAATAAACTCCCCAGGAATATTATATTCCTCTTCTTCTGTTACATTATCCTCAATATCACTTAAGCTTGGTGAGCCTGAGCCATTTCCAGCTTTATCTCCACCCTGTATCATAAAATCTGGTATTGTTCTATGAAAAGTAAGCCCATTATAAAATCCACGGTTTGCAAGCCTAATAAAATTTGCCACTGTATTTGGTGCTTCATCTGGATATAATTCTATTTTAACTGTTCCATAATCTTCCACTTCCATTGTAGCTACTGGGTTTGGAATATCAGTCGTTGCCTTTTTATAAAATCCATAGCTCACAAAACCTATTCCTACTAATACTAAAATAATTCCTAAAACTAATAATATCCTTTTAATCATTTTTTCCTCCTTTGTTGGGGACGGGTCCCAGTCACCCTATTTAGGGTGACTCAGGGACGGTTCTCCAACTTTCTATCTTTTAATTTTATTAATATAACATATTACATAATTAAATTATCAAACATAAATTGTTCTTGCATACGTTTTAATGACTGTTTTATAGTTCTTGCTCTAATTTCTCCAATTCCATCAACCTCATCTAGCTGTGGCAAATCAGCTGCCAAAATATGTTGAAAAGATTTAAAACTTTTAATCAGATTTTCAACTATATTGCTTGGCATCCTTGGTATTTTATTAAGTACACGGTATCCTCTTGTGTAAACTCCGACCTCATCATAATTGTCAAAATCTTCATAGCCTAAGCTTTTAGCAATTTTTTCTGCAACTAATAAATCATCATGGTCTAGTTTTCTAATTTCTTCTAATACCTTTTCTGCAGTGCGCTTTTTGCCAGGTGCAATATAATCTTTAATAATTAATAATTCCTCTTTTTCCAAATCACCAACTAATTCTTCTAACTGCATCTCCAAAAGTCTACCTTCTGCACCCAGTTCATAAATTGCCATTTGAACTTCATCAACTACTTTTACTACCATCTCTGCACGTTGGATACTACTTATTACATTTTCTAATGTTACAATATCATTAAATTCATATTCATTAAGTAAGCTTAATTTATCATCAAAAACTTTTTTATATTTTTCAACAGTTTGTAAAGCTTGGTTTGCTTTTGAAATCACCTTTGAAGTATCTTCTAAAACATATCTATAATTACCTTTAAATATAGTAATAATGCTTCTTCTTTGAGAAATACTTATTACTAAGGCTCCAGTTTGCTTTGCTGTACGCTCAGCTGTACGGTGTCTTGTACCCGTTTCAGTTGTAGTTATATTTGATGAAGGAATTAGCTGTGTATTTGCATATAAAATTTTCTTCAAATCATTGCTAAGAACAATTGCTCCATCCATTTTAGCAAGTTCATAAAGCCTTGAAGAAGTATAATCAATATCTAATTTAAATCCACCATCAACCAAATCCAAAACTTCTTTTGTATCACCGATGACTATTAATGCACCTGTTTTAGCTTTTAAAATATTTTCCAAGCCATCACGAATTTGCGTACCTGGTGCAATCATCTTTAATACTTCAGCAATATCCATGTCACCCTCCTTCATTGGGGACAGTCCCTTTTTGCCCATTCATGGGTAATTTGGGACAGGTCATAATTATTTTAATCCCACTGCCCTCATCGCATCATTTACATTTCTGACACCTATTATATCTAAATTATACTTATCTTTCAATAGTTTTTTGTTACTTTCTGGTATAACGCAAGTCTTAAATCCCAATTTTTCCGCTTCTTTTAATCTTTTATCTATCATATTAACAGCTCTTACCTCTCCAGTCAAGCCAACTTCACCTATTATAACCGTTCTCTTATCTATACTTGTATTTTTAAAGCTTGATGCACAAACTATAACCATACCCAAATCCACTGCAGGTTCATTAATTTTTATTCCACTTACAACATTTAAATATATATCCTGTGAGCCTAGTTGAAGACCTGCTCTTTTTTCCAAAACTGCCACCAGAATTGTAAGCCTATTATAATCAATTCCGTTTGCAGTTCTTCTTGGAAATCCAAATACTGTTGGAGTTGTTAATGCTTGCAATTCAACAAGAAGCGGTCTTGTTCCTTCCATACTTGCCACAATAACAGAACCTGGCGGATTATCTTCTCTTTCTGAAATTAAAACAGAAGAAGGATTTGTAATTTCCACCATACCTTCATTTTTCATTTCAAACATGCCTATTTCATTGGTCGAGCCAAAACGATTTTTAACACTACGCAAAATTCTATACGAAAAATACCTTTCGCCTTCTAGGTAAAGCACTGTGTCCACCATGTGCTCCAATACCCTTGGACCTGCTATATTTCCTTCTTTAGTAACATGTCCTATTATAATAGTGGTAATTTCATTACTTTTGCAAACACGCATAATACGTGCTGTAATTTCACGCACTTGGCTTACAGTTCCTGCAGCAGACGAAATTTCGTCAGAATACATAGTTTGTATTGAGTCTATAATAACTAACTTTGGATTTATTTCCAAGATATTATTTTCAATCATTTCAATATCTGTTTCGCCTAAAAACAAAATATCATCATTATGAATTCCCAATCTATCAGCCCTTAGCTTAATTTGCTCTGCGGATTCCTCGCCAGAAACATATAAAACCTTACCTTCCCCTTGAACCTTATCACAAAGTTGCAAAATAAGCGTAGACTTTCCAATGCCTGGCTCTCCGCCAACTAAAACCAAAGAGCCCTTTACTAAGCCTCCACCTAAAACCCTATCCAATTCTCCTATTCCTGTATGAGTACGGCTGGCATCCTTTCCTACAACTTCATTTAAAGCTTTTGGGGTAACCGATTTGCTCTTCTTATCTCCACCCTTTGACATTGTCCTATTTAACTTTTCTTCATAAAAAGAATTCCACTCATTACAGCCTGGGCACTTTCCCAGCCACTTACTTGACTCATAACCACAATTACTACATACAAACACCGTCTTCGCCATTTTGTCTCCTTTAGGGACAGTCCCCAATGTGCCACTTTTGTCTTCTTTAGGGACACACTTCTCTTTTTCAATATTATTTACCAGTTACTGCTCTTTGTATTGTTCTTGTATTGATACCCAATATTCTAGCTATTTGTTTATAAGATATACCGTCTACTTCAGCTATTATTTTTATATATTTGTTTCTTGTTTTAGCATTTAAATTCAATATCGACAATACATTTTCTGTATTTAACAACATTTTTATCCTGTCTATTGCTTCTTCATCTGTTAGTTTTTTTCTAATCTCGAATTCTTCTATTCCATACTTTTCTTCATTTTGTTTGTTATATTGAATAAACATTTCAACAGCCATAGATTTATCTTCGGAAAAAAGACTTAAAACAAAACTAGGATTAGCAATTTGAGCACCAGATACATACTCTTTATAGCTACTCCACTTATATTCTTCCATTTTGCCAATTGCTTCTTTTTGAGGATTTCTATGAATATATCTCTGTAATCTCAATAAATAATTTTCAGAATTTACACATTTACTTTTGAATCTATCTTGAAATAAATGTCCTTTTCTTTCATATTTTCGATTAAAGTATAGTGCATATGATGTACAAATCCTGTGCATTATATCAGACATTTTATTTTCTTTATCAAATAAAATTAAGTGTATATGATTATTCATTAAAACATATGCATAAATTTCATACTGATATTCTTTTTTTCTATCTTTTAATTGTTGCAAAAATTTGATTCTATCATTATCATCAAAAAATATTTCCTGTCCATTTACTCCTTTCAAAATAATATGATAAATTCTGCTATTGTTAATGCTATTTCTTCTAGATATTCGTGGCATACTATTCTCCTTTCTCTGTTTCCCTTATCATAATCTTTTTACTAAATAATATGCCCCCTATGCATTAGCCAGCGAAATAATAATCGCCATGACTAATTAAACTATATAAAATATAGCATATTTTTGTCTAATATGCTATATTTTTTCCAAAATTTTCTAATAAATTATTAATAGGCTGTCCCCAACGAAGACAAAAATGGTAGATTGGGGACTGTCCCTAATTAAGACAAATGAACATGGCGTGGGACCAGGCTAAGCCGTTTGCCCAGTTTGGATTCATTGTGTTGTTGTCTACCTGCTCTCCTAAAAAGCCGTGTTTGTTTGCTGTGTTTACAACAAATTCAATGCATTCTTTTGCCTTGTTTTTTTCTCCTGCTTTTTGGTAATACATACCCATCCATAATGTTGCAACTGGCCACGGACTGTTTCCAGCTCTGTAATGGTCTTGCTCAAATCTTAAGTATCCGCCTGTATATGTTCTTAGTGTCATGTTTATTTTTTCTACAGTGTTTAGCACTTTCTTTTCTTTTGGTGAAAATAATTCAAATGGCACCACTATTCCCAATTGGCTAATGTCTGTTCTTTTGTCACTTTGATTTCTCAAAAATGCTTTTGTTTCTGCATCATATAGATTTGCTAAAATGTATTTTTTTATTTCTTCTTGGTATAAAATTACTTTTGCTTCTAGTTTGTTTATTGCTTCAACTTTTAGCCTATTGTTTGGTTCAAATTCAGGTTTTAATACTTCATGGATTTTTTTCATTGCTTGAAATGCTCCATATATTGCAGCTAATGAATATAGATGAATCCCTTCGTTCATTTCCCATAAGTCATAGCTTACTGGTAATTTATTTCTATCCTCTGTATGATATGTTTTTTCTATTTCATTTTTTACTATATCTGATTTGTCTTTTGTTCCAAAAATATTATCTAAATAATTTATTAAAAATTTAGTTGCATTTTCACACATTTTATATGTGTCTTTCAAGAATTTTGCATCTTTGACTACTTTATAATGTTCATATAATCCATATATTACACTGGCTGTTTCATCTATTTGATATCCCCAGCAAGGTGCTAATTTGCAATCTGTAAAAAATCTTTGCTCCCACATACCATTTTTGCTCTGTGTGTTTTTGCAAAAAATTTTATAAAATTTTTCTGCTTCTTTTATCATTTTAATTTGGTCAAGTGCCCTAGTTACAAAAACCGCGTCTCTTGGCCAACAATAGCAATATCTTCCACACTCTGTTCTGTTTTCATCTATTTCAACTGTTGCGGATATTCCACCTGTTTGTTGATTTATTAATAATGGAAATAGCAGTATTGACCTTATATATACTTTATTAAATTTTTTATTATATTCGCTTGTTTCTGGCTTTAATTCTATGTTTATATGGTCTTTTACATATTTTTTCCAGTATTTTTCAACAGATTGTTCTTCTTTGTTTTCGTCTAATTTTCTAATGTCTGCTAATTCTTTTTTTATTGCAACTTCTGACTGGTTTTCTTCGTTTATTTTGAAATATAAGAATAGTACAAATTTCTTCTTCTCACCTGGTTTTAATGTTCCAATATCATAACTAATACTAGAATCACTAGACATACCAATATAATCCTTATCTTGGATTACACCACTTCCAATATTTGAACTAGTATCATTCAACTGATGGCTAAGTAGCGAATTTTTAGAAAATGTATACATGGTATAGTCATGTGAATATTGTACCAAAGCATTATCTTTTATTTCTGAGCCAACCATATTATTTGTATCTGATAATAGTTTTGCATGTACCAAGAAATTCACTTTTAGTTCAATATTATTTTTATTTTCAAATTCATATTTTTTTATCAACACGCTTTTATTTAGCATGGCAAAATCAGTTTGCTTTACACTTAATTTAAAATATGTATTTAAAATTTCTGTGTGTAATACATTTGTATTTTCTGTATAATACTGATTATATTGATTATTAATATCATCATGCAAATAAATAATTCCAGAATCGTTTATTTTTACACCTGTTAGAAATTCGTCTATCCAGTTTCTAAAATCTGGTGTTGGGTACATTACCCTTAATAGTTCTCCTTTTTCTGTATAGCTTGCGGTTATATTTCCGCCACCTATAATGGCATCGTTCATATATTTATTTTTCATCTGTTTCTCATCCTTTTTAGTTATTTTTTAAGCATTTTCCACAATTTTTACAATTTGGTCTTCAATTTCCTTTAATCTTAATTTCAATCTGGAAATTGAGTCATCATTATTAGATTTTCCCAAATATTCTTCCTTAACAATTGTTTCCATGTCATCCAATTCTTCTTTTAATGTCTTAATCTTGTCAAGTACATCATTTCTTTCTATATTTTCTCTTACTACAGGTGTTGTTACTTGTTCCATTGTTAATTGGTCATCTAATGTGTAACACTCTCCATAATCTGGAATTGTTACAGGAATATTAATATTTTCTAAGATTTTATCTTTTAAAATTATTTGTCCATCTGGCTCCCCATGTACCAAAAAGATATGTTTTGGCTTTGTTATAAATGAATAAATAAAGTTTAATAGCCACTCTTGGTCTGCATGCCCTGAATAACCTTCTATATATTCAATTCTTGCATTTACTGCAATTTCTTCTCCAAAAATTTTAACCTTTTTTTCTCCATCTACTAATCTTCTTCCCAAAGTTCCAGGTGCTTGATATCCTACAAATAAAATTGTGCTATTTGGTTCCCACAAGTGGTGTTTTAAGTGATGTTTAATTCTACCAACTTCACACATACCACTTGCTGAAATGATTATTGCTGATTCTTGCCTTGCATTTAATTCTTTTGATTCATCAGCTGTTCTTGTAAATTGCAATCCTGGAAATTCTAGTGGGTTATCCCCAGATTTTATGATTTTTTGTGTTTCTTCGTCAAATAAATCTGCATTTTCTCTAAACACTTCTGTTGCAGAAATTGCAAGAGGACTATCCACATAAACAGGCACTCTCATTAACTCATCATATTTTTTCTTAAATTCTTCGCTATTTTGACCTTCTTTTAAATTGTTAATCTCATATAATATTTCTTGTGTTCTGCCAACAGCAAATGATGGAATTACTACAGTGCCACCTTTTTCCAATGTTTCTGAAACTACATCTAAGAATAAATTTGCTTTTTCATCATTTCTAATATGTAATCTTCCACCATATGTAGATTCCATAACTAAATAATCTGCAGTCTCAATCATTGTTGGTGATGATAAAAGTGGTATATCATTATTTCCTAAGTCACCTGTAAATACTGCTTTGGTTTCTTTGCCATCTTCTTTTGCCCAGATTTCAATAATTGCAGAACCTAGCATGTGACCTGCATCATTAAAACGTACATGTATATTTTCATCAATATCTATAATCTCATCATAATGAACAGGTTTAAAAATCTCCATACAATTAATTGCATCTTGTGCCGTATATAATGGTGGTAAGGGCTCTTTTCCTTCCCTTATCCTCTTTTTGTTTCTCCATTGAATCTCCTGTTCTTGGATATGCCCACTATCTGGTAGCATTATTGAGCACAAATCCCTAGTTGCTTTTGTTGTAATAACTGGATTTCTATATCCTTCTACATATAATTTTGGAATTCTACCAGAGTGGTCGATATGCGCATGTGTTAATAGCATAAAGTCTATATCTTGTACATTAAATGGAAATGGCTCATTGTTTTGCATTTCATCCTTGCTACTACCTTGGTACATACCACAATCTACTAAAAATTTTTTTCCTGCAGCTTCCACCAAAAAGTTAGAACCAGTTACGGTTTTAGTTGCTCCTAAAAAAGTAATCTTCATACAATCTTTTCCTTTCATATAAATAATTTTGTTTTCTTTTTTAATTTAAGTGTTCTATCACTTTGCAATTGAATAGTATTTTCCAAAATATTTTCATCATAATATTCAATATATAGTTTTCCTTCTGTTACTCTTGTTTGTATTACTATATGGTCTAAATCAATCATCTTACTATCAAAAATATTTTCCAAAATTTCTTCATTTGCCTTTTCATCATCTGTAACCTCATCTATTGCATATAACTGCTTTGCTTTTTTTAATAAATTGACTTTATTTTTTTCAATTATTGGTTTTAGTTTTACCACATCTTTTATCTTTGTTCCTTCACTATCCAATGCTAACAATCCATAATATCGCAATTCGTAGATATAATCTACTATTTCCTGCTTTGTTTTTGCTTTGGCAATTTTTATCTGGAAACACTCCAAAAAGATTTCGCATAAATCTATAATATTTTTTTTCATATCCTCTTTTTGTTCAATATCTAAGCTGTTTAGAAATTCCACTTTTTCTTCTATGTTTTTCTTTCTTTCAACATATCCTTTTGGCTCTATAAGATTATTGCATTCTTTTATTTTTGTAAGCAATTCTTCCCTTTCTTTTTCTAGTCTTCCTACCAAATGGCTAATACTAAAAATTTTCTCTTTGTTTGGCAATTTTTCATTTCTGCTTATATATTCTTCTTTTAATAAATCCTTATTGTTCATGATTTTATCAATATTCTCTATTTGTTTACCATATTTTTTCTTTTCTTCTGTTTTTTCTTTTAAAAATTTTTGTTTATCTTGCAAAATATCTAATTCATCACTAAAATATTTTCTTTTTTCTTTCCAAAATGCCAACTGCTCTTTATCCTGTGATATTGAAATATCTATAACCAATTTACAAAATAACTTTAAAAACTCGCTTGCTCTTTTTTCTCCAAAGTTTTCTTTAATATAAAATTGTAATAATTCAAGATAGTCTGCTAGTTCACTGGTATTAATTAGCCATTTATTAACAAAGTCATATCCTGCTAAATAAGTTAGAGTCTGAAAAATAACATTTATTTTTATATCCTGCATACTTTTAAGTATTGGGTTCCAAGACCAGCCATTAAAATCTCTCATTACTTCAGATTTATTAATCAAATCACCAGAATTTAAAAAATTAGAAATCGGCACTTTAAAATCTTCTAATTCTTCAGGAACACAAACTTGTTTTTGCGCTATTTTTAGTATACAGTCAAATAATAATAGTTCATTCCCTAGCACAGTTATTTTTCCACTATCTTTTTCTATAATATATTTTTCATTTTTTTCTTTTAGAATTTTACTTGCTTGTGAGTCAAATTCAGCAACGCTAATTTCATTACAATTAGACATAATAATATTAAAAATATTTTCAATAAATTCATTTTTGTTTTGGACTTCTACTTTTGTTTTTTTGTAATCTGCATATCCATTTTCAATTCTATAAAGCATGCCTAAAAGAAGATTTTTAGTATCTAATGAAAATTTTTTCTTTTCTAAAATCTTCTCTAGGCGATTGTTATAATCTTTAATATTTAATTTTGAAAAAATCTTTTCTTTTTTATCCATTGTATTCCTTTTTTAATTTTATTCTTCTTCGTTTTCACTAACCACAGGGCTCATTTTTAACTCCTGCCATTTTTCTTTTGGCATTAAAACTTCACGTGGTTTACTGCCTTGATAACCAGAAATAATTCCTCTTTCTTCCATTTGGTCAATTATTCTTCCGGCACGCGCATAACCAACCTTAAATCTTCTTTGTATAAATGAAGTGGAAGCTTGCCTTGTTTCTACAACAGTATCTATTGCTTCCATTAATAATGGGTCTGCTCCATCATCATCTGCAGCTTGCTCTGCTTCTAATTCTTTTTCTGTTTTATCCGAATTTTCAATTTGTTCTATAATATCTTCATTATATGTAACTTCGCCATTTGCTTTAATAAAGTCCACAACTTTTTCTACTTCTTGGTCTGTAATAAATGCCCCTTGAACCCTTGTAGGCTTTGGTGCACCAGCAGGGTAGAATAGCATATCACCCTTACCTAGTAGTTTTTCTGCGCCTGCCATGTCTAATATTGTTCTAGAATCCACTTGTGAAGATACTGCAAACGAAATTCTTGATGGAATATTTGCCTTAATAATACCTGTAATAACATCAACAGATGGTCTTTGTGTTGCAATAACTAAGTGCATGCCAGCAGCCCTTGCCTTTTGTGCCAAACGACAAATTGAATCTTCAACATCTTTTGGAGAAACCATCATTAAGTCTGCAAGCTCATCTATGATTATTACAATTTGTGGTAAAATGCTATTTTCGGTTTCTTTTTTCATTAATTCGTTATATCCTTTTATGTCTCTAACACCTTTTGAAGCAAATACTTGATAACGATTTTCCATTTCTTGTACTGCCCAAGCAAGCGCTCCTGCAGCTTTTTTAGGCGCAGTTACAACTGGAATTAATAAATGTGGTATTCCATTATATACAGAAAGTTCTACCACTTTTGGATCCACCATTAGTAATTTTACTTCACTTGGTTTTGCTTTATATATTATACTTGCAATTAAAGTATTTATGCAAACACTTTTACCTGAACCTGTGGCACCTGCTATTAAAACATGGGGCATTTTAGAAATATCTGTAACTACAGGTTGTCCAGCCACATCTT
>CALXVE010000024.1 GCA_944391885.1 uncultured Clostridia bacterium
GTTTTTGTAGACTCAGATATATTTATAGCGCTTTTATCCACCTTGCCACAAGCACTACATTTAAATCCACTATCTTTCAAACTAAAAAAACATAAATTTTCACTTGTTTTGCAATTAGCACACTCCTTTATTTGTGGGGTAAATCCCAATATACAAGCTAGCCTTAATTTAAAAACTGATAAAATAAAGTTTAGGTCTTTATTTGTTTCTGAAATCATATATAATGTATTTAAAAAAAGCTGCAAAATTCTATATGTATTTTGATTTTCATCTGTTACTTCATTTATTATTTTAGTAATATTTGCTGCATATTCTAGCTTGTCCAAATCCATGCGAATTGGGTAAAAAACTTCGATTGGCTCACATGAGTTCATTTGATAGCTACTTGCACCTTTATATAGCATATATTCTCCAAAGCACAAAAATTGAGTGCCTGACATCAAAAGGCTTTTTGGTCTTCTAGCCCCTTTTGCTGCACACCCAATTTTTCCATTAGGAGTAAGTATTGTAACCATTTTGTCAAAGTCGTTCATATTACTTTCTGAAATTATAATCCCTTTTGTTTTTGTTATTGCCATGTCATGTTTCCTTTATATCTTTATGCTCTGTTAGATTTTTTTCTATATTTTCTATTTGTATAAATTCTAAAAATGTATTAATATCTCCAGTTTTTTTAAATGTATTCCAAGCCAAATCTTTCATTTTATATTCAAACATGTATATATCAACTCCTTTTTAATATATAATTGATAAATTTTTCATTTTATATACATGTTTTTAATAGGTATTTGTTACCAATTTTTAATTTCTGCTATTTAAAATATTTTTTACTCTTATGGAAATATTTTCCATTTTAATCAATCACTATTTTTAAATAATTTAACAAATTTATCATTATTAATCCAATCTTCTTTTACTTTTACCCATATTTTTAGATTAACTTGTGTTTCTAGCATTTTTTCTATGTCTTCTCTAGCATATGTACCAATCTTTTTTAGCATACTACCATTTTTACCTATTACAATTCCCTTATGAGAATCTTTTAGGCAAAATATTGTTGCATCTATATTAAAAATTGGCTTATTTTCTCTAGTTTTTCCTTTTTTTATTTTATCAACTTCTACAAATATTCCATGTGGTACTTCTTCTTGTAATAGTTTTAACGCTTTTTCACGTATAGTTTCTGATACAATATCTCTAATAGTTTGGTCAGTATATTCATCTTTACCATAATATACTGGCCCTTCTTTTAAATTTTTTTCTATTTCTTCTAAAATAATATCTACATCACATTTTTTTATTGTTGAAACTGGAATAATGGCTTTAAAATGATATTCGTCTTTAAATTCTTCTATTAATTTAAATACTTGCTCCTTAGTCACTAAGTCAATTTTATTTATGATTAAAATTGTAGGGGCATTTTTTTCTTTAATTTTTTCTAAAATCATTTTGTCGCCTTTTCCTATTCCTTTCGAAGTTGCTTCTACTACAAATAGTGTAAGGTCCGAATCTGGAATAGCACCCCATGCAGTCTCGTTCATGGTATTGCCTAGTTTTGATTTTGGTTTATGTATTCCCGGTGTATCTATAAAAACAATTTGTGAATTTTCTCTATTTACTATAGCTTTAATCGCTGTTCTTGTTGTTTGTGGCTTATTTACTACAACTGCTACTTTTTGCCCTGCTATACAATTTAAAAGACTTGACTTGCCCACATTTGTTCTTCCCACAATTGCCACAAATCCAGATTTAAATTCTTCCATTTTAATCTAATCCTTCCTAATTCATTAATGTTCATTGGCATCAAAACTGTAATTATTTTTCAACCTTTTTATTTCTTTTTTACTTGACAATATATAATGTTGTGTTATAATAATATTAGAAGTTAGGAGCCACAAATTGTGGTTGCCGGTTTTGTATGTTAAAATAACACATTCCCCGGTCAGGCAGAATGTGTTATTGTTTTATTTGCTAATAATTATAGTTAAAGCTATAATTAAGGCAATTGCTATAATAGATACTGCTACTAGAGCAGAAAAAAGTAAAATAATTAATTGTAATAATATATCTACCATATGCACCACCTCACTTTCATTATGTAAGTTGAGATGGCAACCACACTCTGCTTTTCCTAACCTCTTTATCAATTGTATCGTTAATATTAATTAAAGTCAATAGTTTTTTGAAAACATTTGTTTAAATTTTATATTTCTCTCTTTTTTGATAATGAGTATGTAATAGTTCATGTGCAAGCTTTCCGCCAGGTTCACCCAAGTATTCCTTATATATTTTTTGTAAGACCGGATTTTTATGTGAAAGTCTAACTTTGCTTTTTTCATCTATTGTATACATTGCTTCTGAGCGTTTTTTAGCTACATCTATAGTTTCTCTAATTTTGCTACTTTTAATTGGCTCTCCTCCACCCATAATGCAACCACCTGGACATGCCATAATTTCTACAAATTGATAATCTGCTTTTCCTTGTTTTATTTCTTCCATTATTTTTTCAGCATTTCCAAGTCCACTTGCTACTACTATTTTTACCTCTTTTTCTCCAATTTTAATTGTTGCTCTTTTTATTCCTTTTTGTCCTCTTACTTCTTCAAAATTAATTTTTTCCAATGGCTTTTTAGTTATAAGTTCTGAAGCAGTTCTTAGCGCCGCTTCCATAACTCCACCTGTTACGCCAAAAATAGCACCTGCGCCTGTTGCTTCCCCCATTGGGTTATCAAATCCTTCGTCTTCTAATTCCACAAACTCAATATTTGCCTGTTTTATCATCCTTGCTAATTCTCTGGTTGTAATAACTGCATCTACATCATAAACGCCATTATCTTTCATTTCTTCTCTTTGCCTTTCGAACTTTTTGGCAATGCATGGCATAACAGATACTACAAATATTTTTTCTGGATTTATTTTTTGTTTTGTTGCATAATAGGTTTTTAAAACTGCACCAAACATCTCATGTGGAGATTTACAACTAGATAAATGTGGCAAATATTCTGGATAATTCATTTCAATATATTTTACCCATGCTGGGCAACAAGAAGTAAACATTGGCAAATTATCATTTTCTTTAAATCTTTTTACAAATTCAGTTGCTTCTTCCATTATTGTAAAATCTGCACCAGTATTTGTATCAAACACTTTGTCAAAACCTAATCTTTTTAAAGCTGTCACCATTTTTCCAGCAACATTAGTTCCAATTGGCATGCCAAATTCTTCACCTAGTGCCACTCTAACTGCTGGTGCAGTTTGCACAACTACAAATGTTTCTGGATCTCTTAGTTTTTGCCATACCATTTCTGTTGAATCTTTTTCGTGAAGTGCACCTGTTGGGCATGCTTGAATACACTGTCCACAAAATGTGCAATTAACATCATTTAGGCTATTATCACCTACTGTAGAAATGCAAGATGCAAAGCCTCTATTTACTGCATCTATTGCACCTATCTTTTGCACTTTTTTACATGCAGAAACACACCTTCTGCACAAAATACATTTATTAAAGTCACGTACTATTGCAGGAGATTTATCATCTACCTTATGCTCATTTTTAGTTCCTTCATAACGAACTCCCTGAACATTAAATTTAACAGCTAAAGCTTGTAATTCACAATTTCCATTTCTTTCACATGTTAAGCAATCACGATGATGGTTTGACAAAATTAAATCCAAAATCATTTTTCTTGCTTCTATAACTGCAGGTGAATGGGTATGCACAACCATGCCTTCTTCTACTTGCTGAATACACGAAGTAGCAAACCCTTTTCTTCCCTCTACTTCTGTAATACACATCCTACAATCACCTATTGCATTAATCTCTTTTAAATAGCAAAGTGTTGGAATATCTATATTTACTTTTCTTGCTGCTTGCAAAATGGTAGTTCCTTTTGGAACTTCAACTTTTTTATTATCTATTGTTAAATGAATCATTGGTAATTCAGCCATTTCATCGTCTCCTTATAATTTTATATAAATTTAATTTAAAGTAGTATATTACGAGGAAAGTGAGCAAAAAATCTTAAAACTATACATGCTGTAATTTTGAGTTTTTTCATATTCTCACTAGATTGGAAAAGATTTGTTATTTAGCTAGCTATAATTTCTTTATAAAATTAATCAAAAGCGAGTAGTACTAGGAAGGCAAAGAAAAATTTTTGAGACTATACATATTGTATGTCGATAAAATTTTTCTGTAGCCTGACAACGTAATACGAAGCTTTTCATTAATTTTAGTTAATAGCGTGGAAAGGGCAAACAGCTATACAAGTCCCACACCCAATACAAACACTCTCATCAATAGTATGTACCTTTCCTGGTTCGCCTGAAATTGCATTTACTGGGCAATTGCGTTTACACATGCCACAGCCTTTGCATTTTTCTGGGTCAATTTGAATTTTAGCTAATGCTTTGCACTCTCCTGTTCTACATTGTTTATATTTTATATGCTCTAGGTATTCTTCTCTAAAATATTTTAGGGTTGAAAGCACTGGGTTTGGCGCTGATTGACCTAGTCCGCAAATTGCTGTTTTTGGTATATTTACAGCTAATTCTTCTAGCTTTTCCAAGTCTTCTAATTCTGCTTCACCTTGGGTTATTTTTTCTAAAAGTTCTAGCATCCTTTTTGTTCCAATTCTACATGGGGTGCATTTTCCGCAAGATTCATCTACTGTAAAGCTCAAATAGAATTTTGCTAGGTTTACCATGCATTTGGTGTCATCCATTACTATTAAACCACCAGAGCCCATCATTGAGCCAATTTGTTTTAAAGTTTCATAATCTATTGGTGTATCCAAATGTTCTTTTGGTATGCAACCGCCCGAAGGCCCACCCGTTTGTGCTGCTTTAAAATCTCTACCGTTTGGAATTCCACCACCTATATCATAAACTATTTCTCTTAGGGTAGTTCCCATTGGTACTTCTACTAAGCCAATATTTACAACATTTCCACCTAAAGCAAATACTTTTGTGCCTTTTGAGTTTTCTGTACCTATAGAACTGTACCAATCTGCTCCATTTAAAATAATTCTAGTAACATTTGCAAAAGTTTCAACATTGTTAATTAGTGTTGGCTTGAACCATAATCCTTGGTTTGCTGGATATGGTGGTTTTACCCTTGGTTGACCTCTTTTTCCTTCTATTGATTCTAGCAATGCGGTTTCTTCTCCACATACAAAAGCTCCTGCTCCCAGCCTAACATCTACATCAAAATCAAACTCAGTTCCAAATATATTTTTTCCAAGTAAGCCATATTCCCTTGCTTGTTTTATTGCAATTTTAAATCTTTCCACTGCAATTGGGTATTCTGCTCTAACATAAATATATCCTTGGTTTGCGCCAATAGCGTATCCTGCTATTATCATTGATTCCAAAACAGAGTGTGGGTCTCCTTCTAAAATGCTCCTATCCATAAATGCCCCTGGGTCACCTTCATCCGCATTGCAAACCACATATTTTTGTTTTCCAGTTACACTTCTTGTTAATGCCCATTTTTTACCTGTTGGAAAGCCTGCTCCACCTCTACCTCTTAATCCTGATTTTTCAATTGTTTCTATTACTTCATCAGGGGTCATATGCAATAGTACTTTTTCTAGTGCCTTATATCCATCAAAAGCTATGTATTCATCAATATTTTCCGGGTCAATTACACCACAATTTTTTAATGCAATTCTTTTTTGTTTTTTATAAAATGTAAGGTTATCTAAGTTTTGAACTTTGCTTCCATCAATGTCTTTGCAAAGCAGACGTTCTACAATTTTGCCTTCTATAATATGTTTTTCTATAATTTCTTTGCAATCTTCTGGTGTTACCATTGCATAAAAAGTATCTTCTGGTCTGATAATAACTATTGGGCCTTTTGAACATAGCCCAAAACATCCAGTTTGGATAACACGTACATTTTTTATTTGTTTTTCTTTTATTATTTTTCTAAAAGTATTAATTATTTCTGGCGATTTAGAAGAAGTACAACCTGTTCCATGGCATACTAAAATATGTTTTTCCTTACTTCCAATATTTGAATTAACACGTATATCTAATTCTTTTCTTTTTTTAGTTCTAATTGCTTCAATTTCTTCCAATGTTTTCATTACATTTCTCCTTTTTCAAGCTTATCTAAAACTTCATCAAGTTTTTTTACAGTTGCTCTACCATAAACTTCTCCATTGACTGTAAATACTGGTGCAATTCCACAAGCACCCACACAACGTGTGCTATCTATGGAAAACTTGCCATCTGGGGTTGTTTCACCTTCTTCAATTTTCAAGCGTCCTTTTAATCTTTCCATTATTTTTTCTGAGCCTTTTACAAAGCAAGCCGTTCCCAGGCACACAGATATTGCATATTTTCCCTTTGGTTTTAAAGTAAATCTTGAATAAAATGTTATAACACCATACACTTCTGCCATTGGAATTTTTAAATATTCTGAAATTTCCTTTTGTGCAATTTGTGGAATATATCCATATTTTACTTGTATATCATTTAAAATTGGAATTAAATTATCTTTTTCATTAGTATATACTTCTAATATTTTTTTCACTTCTTTTTTTAGTTTTTGCTCCATGCAAGAACAATTTTGCTCTTTCTTTTCTGGCATAAAATTACCTCCATTATTCAAAGCTAATATCACTATCTATTGGGCAAATTTGAATAAATGTTTTTCCATCATTTACTTTTATTTCATTTCCATCCATATCCTTATACACTGTCTGTCCTTTTCTAGAAGTTTTTTGACATTTTATAGGGATATATTTTCCATTTGTAATATAATATCCGTCCAATGTTCCTATATTATCTATGGTTTGCCTTCCATAACTATCTATTGATGAATTTTCACATTTTGTTATAATTATGTTTTTAACTTCTACTTCATTTCCTGTATTCCAGTCTTTTTGCACATTATCCCTTGAATATCTTGTATATGTTTTAGTGGTCTCATTATATTTGTATTCAACTGTATTATATATAGAATATGGGATTGTTACAGAACTTGCCAAATTTGTTACAACTTCTTCTACATCTTCTGTATTATTTGACTCTTTGGTAGTTTTCTTTATGTCTTCTAACTCAACTTCTTCTGCAACATAATTTAGCACATTTTCGTTATTTCTGGTTGTTCTAAATCCTTCTCTTTCAAATATTGTTTCTAAATTTTCAGTTGAAGTAACTGCATTATGTGGGGCATATTTTCCATTATCCCTCCAAAAGAGTGTAGCACTTTCATTAATTCCATTAATATCTGCAACTCCTAGAGTTCTTATGTCTGATTCTGCTTGTGGACTTTGTCCAAAATGAACATAAATTGCATCATTTTCTAAGGCATAATCTATAAAATAGTGTCTTGCACTTCTTATTGGTCCTATTTTATCTAAATCCTTATTTTGCAAAAGCATCATTAGCCTAGTTTCTCCACCTTCAACAATTATCTCATAAACTAGGTCAGCTTGCTCTAAACCAGCTTGTGGCATTGCATCAATATGATTATCTATCATCACTGCAATTAATCTTTCATCTCCTGCAAATGTTTTTGGTTGTGGTATTTCTTCTTTTTCTTGTTCTTGCAATGCTCCAATTTCATCTCCTTCTGCTACTGCATTTTTGTCTTGCATAAATTTCATTACAAAAAGTACACCTGCTATAATAATTAATATAATTAAAATAGCTACTAAAATTTTAATTCCACCTTTTTCGTTTCCCATTTACACTTTTCCTCCCTTGTTTAAAAACTATATAAATTTTATAATTGTATATGCAATTCCATATAAAATAAGTACAGCCACTGTTCCAAAACATCCGCTAAAAATAATCTCTGATAATTTATGTTCTTTAGCTGCTGCTCTGCTTTCTGCTATTAGAATTGCCATTATTAAAGCTAGCATTAAAATTACAATATTATTTGTAGAAAGCCAAATAATTGCATTTGCTGCAAATGCAATTGTTGTATGTCCACTTGGCACAAATTTTTCATTTAACCCTTTATGTTTGTTTGTTCTAGCATAAGCTATTAGTGCTAAAACAGCAATAACTGTAATAATTATAACTGAAAATGCTAAATGTGTTGGCGAATTTGTAACATTTTCAATAAAATTTAGCCCAATGTCTGCGATTTTATCAAAGAACAAAAAGTATGCGACAATTATTGCATTTATTGTTGTAATTACTACTCCACCTGCTGCCACATCTTTTGCTATTTTTGCTTTTGGGTGGTAAACATCCACATATAAATCCACCACTGTTTCAATTGCTGTATTAACCATTTCTGCAAAAAGGATTAAAACAATGGTAAATAAAAAGCATAGAAATTCTGCCCTACTGAGATTAAAAAACAAGCTAATAACAACAACAATAACTGCAATAATTAATTGTTTTTTTATATTGCCTTGAGTTGTAGTTGCATAAATAATCCCATTAAAAGCATTTTTCCATGCATCTGCAAAATTTTTATTTTTAGTTCTTCTTTCTTCTTGCTTTTCATTTACTTTAGTTTCTTCTTTATTCTCTAATTTTGCCTTCTCTTTTTTTCTCACTTCTCACCACTCACCTCTCATAATTTAACTTTGACAATACATTTTCTTCTTTTTCTCTCATCTTTACTTTGTCTTCTTCTACCATGTGGTCATATCCCCTTAAATGATAAAATCCGTGTACTAACATGTATGCAAACTCTCTTTCAAATGAGTGCCCATATTCTTTTGCTTGTTCTTCCACTTTAGGTATGGAGATGATGATGTCTCCTAAAACATCTTGTGCTATTCCATTTTGTAAATCCATTTCCCAACTCTTTAACAAATTATTAGATATAATTTCATCTAATTCTTCTTTTTCAAACATTGGAAAAGATAATACATCTGTTGCTTTATCAATACTTCTATATTTTTTGTTTATTTTTCTAATATTCTTTGGAGTTGTTAAAGTAACGCAAACATACATAGAGGTAGGATTTATTTTCTCTACCTCAAAACATTTTTGCATTACTTTTTCAATAATTATTTCATAGTCTTCATTTTTTTCTATGTCTTTAAATACAATTTCTGCTACACTAATCATTTTTTATTCCTTAACTAACTTTTTTCCTTGTTCTTTTAGCTTTTTTAGGCTTAAGTATTTTTTTATAATTTCCTTCTGAAGTGCATATATTTCTTAATTTTTGCATAGCTCCTAATTCAACTAATTTTGTCTGATAAAATTGTATAATTTTATAATATTTATTTTTATCTTTGCGTACTTTTTTTAGTTCATTGCGTAAAAACAGAATTTGTTTTTCTTGTAAATAATCAATGTAATTTACATCCTTCTTTTGGTTAATTTCTTTAAATTGTTTCCAAAATGCTTTGTATTCTTCCCTTAATTGTGGTTTGTCCCAATAAATTTTGGTTGCTAATAGTTTTACATTATATTCTTCTATTAAATTAATTAATAGTGAATATGCTTTTTCTTGCTTTCTGGTTACTCTTGTATCTACAATAAGGCTTCTTGCATCATCTAGTAATTTTTCATAACATTGTTCTGCAACAATTAAAGGTAAACTATGTGTAAATAATTTTCTGCTAAGTGATAATAGAACCATATTTTTTTCTATATTATCATTTTGGTCTAGTTTTCCAACTGTAAATTTTTCAAAATTATTATATTCTTCCACAATTTCTTTATATACCTTGTTTTCAGGCTCTTGCGCCATTTTTAAAGGTAGTATATTTTCTATGTAATCTTCTAATGTAGAAAATATTTTATTATATATCTCATCTTTTGCACCAGGTGTTAAATGGTCTGCAAGTTTTATAGAATAGTGCTTTAAAAGACCTTTGTATAGGCTTTCCATTTGTGTAGCATATAAAACCTTATATTTTTCTGATAATGTAGGCTTATTTATTTCGTCAACTGTTTCATAATCTAAATTTAATAAATACATTTGCTTTTTATATTTATATTCTAAATATTCAGTTTCTTTTAATTGAACAATTGAATAATATTGTGATAAAGCATTTTTTTCAAAATCTGTTGCTGTATCATTTTTTACTTTTTTATATATAGAATCCATAATGTATTTATCAATAGATTCTAAATAAAGAGCATAAACATCTTCAAATTTTTTAGTAATTTGCTCTTGCTTTGTTTGGCTTTCTATGCTGTCTATTTGCCTATACTGTTCAAAAGCTTTTATTGCATTATTTCTTTTAATTGAAATTAGCATTCCATTAATTCCTATTCTTGTTGGAATTAATAGTTTTGTAATAGTATTACTAATTTTTGAGAAAAATGTTTTCTCTTGATATACTCTCAAACTTCTTTCTTCCATGGCAACCTTCCCTTTCAAAATACAATTTTTTCTTTTGTCCCAATGCTTTCAAGTACTTCGTAGATTACCTCCACTTCCACATATTCTTCTGCAATTTCTTCTTCTACTTGCTTATTTAATATGGATTCTTTGTCTTGTATTTGCTCATCTAGTTTTTTAGTAGCTTCCTTTTCTGCCATTTGTTTTGCTTCTTCTAAAGAATAATTTATGTTTTCATTTTTATATTCTTTATATGTAGTTTTATTTATTTCAATTGGCAAATAAAAATTGGAAAATAATCTTAATTTTTTATTCTCCTCTATTGTATCATAATTTTCAAATTTTGAAACCCTTTTTGATAAATTTATTTGAAAATTATTTATCTTTACGGAATATTTATTTTCAGTCTCCCCAGTTTCCACTTTTTTTACTTGATTTAACGGTACTTTTACTTTTTCTGAATATTTAACTTTTGCCTTAACTTCGCCATTTGCATGCACATAACGTATACCTGTGTATTTTCCTTCTAGCCACCCTGCTACTAGCACACTACCTTTTGTTACACTGTCTCCTTCTTTTACTACGGGTGTGCCATTTTGCGCAGATATTTTTACAATTGTTCCATCTTTTGTTGCAATAATATTACAATATTCATCTTCTGGAATTATTTCTGGCTTTAAATCTGCCTCAACTATTTTTACAGTTGCACTAGTCCCTTCTATCTCTATTCCAACCCACGCAATATCATCTCTTTCAAGCCTAATTTTATCTATAATTTCTTTTGTGCTTAACCCAATTTTAGATGTTCCTACCTTAAAATCATTTTCAGCAAGCAAATTTTCAATTTCTTCCTTATTAATTCTATTTGTCCCAGTAATTTCTATATTCCAAATAAAATTAGATAAAACTCCAATTCCAATTAGAACAAGCAAAAATAAAAGAAGAAATATCTTTCTTTTTTTATAACGATTAAAGAAAAATGGAATTCCTTCTTTTTTACAAATTCTTATTCTACATTTTGTTTTTTTAGCTATATCTTTTAGTTTTTTGAAATCAGAAATACTTATATTCGCTTTAATAATACCATTATTTATCTTTTTTAAATTCCATAAAAATATTTTTTTAGTGTTACATAAGTTTATAAAGCGTTCTGTAAAATATCCTTCAATTTCTATTGTTACATATCCTAAAATATATCCCATTAATATTTTAAAATACATATTCATACTCCCTTTCACTTAAGTTATTCATCTTCAATGCTTTCAAAATCAATACTATCTATTTTACCTGTAATTAATAAATCATCAGAAGTCATTTCTTTTAAATCAAGCCCAAATCCATTGATATTTAAAATTCCAATTTCTGTACTTAATCTTATATAAAAATCCTGATATTCCAAAATAGTTTTATAATTTTCTATAAGTATTTGTTCAAAGCCAGTTATTGTAACTTTGGGAATATTGCTAGAAACCTCTTGTGGTATTTCTAATAAATTATTAATTTTATTCTGAGCAACTTTTTTTCTTTGTTTTCGCATAAATTCACTCTTCTTTCTAATAACCTATCTTTCATACTGGTCTAAGCTTCTAAATTCATATCCCATGTTTTTTATTTCTTTAATACATTTGTCTAAAATATTACAATTATCTTTTGAAGTACCATGTAATAAAATAACTGCCCCATTATGAATATTATCTAAAATCTTTTTAGTGCCATATTCTTCTCTACCTTGCTTGCTTTCATCCCAGTCATCATATGCAAATGACCACATAACAGTTTTATAACCTAATGTATTTGTAAATTCTACAGTTCTTTCACTATATTCCCCTTTTGGTGGTCTAATATAATGCATCTCATAGCCAAATTTTTCATATACTGCTTTGTGCAAATCCATTACCTCTTTTTGTATTTCTTCATTTGTTATATCTGGCATACTTTTATGGTTTACAGTATGATTTCCTACAATATGCCCCTCATCAATCATCCTTTTTACTAATTCTGGTTCTGTATTAATATAATGCCCTGTTAAAAAAAATGTAGCTGGCACTTCATTTTCTTTCAAAACATTTAATATTTTTTCTGTATAACCTGCTTCATACCCATTATCAAATGTCAAATAAACATATGGAAGTTCTGGGTTTCCCATGCATATTCCATCATATTTATTTATAATCCTTTTATTTTCTTCACCCACATCTGGTTGCTCGTGGTTTTTGCCTCTTTTTATTCCCCACTCAATTTTCTTATTACTTAATGAGCTTGTAGAGCTTGTTTGAAGGGTTTGCTGTTTTTCACTAAATTGTGCTAGTGAAAATACTAATACACAAATTAGAACCACACCCCAAATAATTCCCAGTATTTTTTTAGCCATATTTTTAAAACCTCTTATACATATTTTTATTTAATTTTATGACTAAAAATTGAAATTATTCCTCTACTATTAAGGTCTCTTATTACTAGTATATTTTTTTATTTACTATATTTTTGTATTATTTAAAAAATAATTTGTCTTATTTTGACAAAAATTCTAAGTTTATATATAATCTTACTATAAATTATTTTAGGGGATGCATATGAAATATTTAAAATTCTTTTTTAGGGAAATAATAAAATTTTTAAAAAGCTTAGTATCGCTTTTAAGACCATTTCTTTTTATTATACTTATCATGTTCGTAGTATTTATATCTGAAGGATATACCTTGGAAGATTTTGGATTTGACGGATTTAGTTTAAATCCTAATGATTACTGTAATCTAACGGATGTTGAATATACAGCAATATTGCACGATGACCCAAATGGAAATGCTAATGTTGAAATTACAGAATATCTAACTTTTGATGTACATGCAGGTTCAAAATCTAATACTTATAAAGAATTATGGAGAGAGCTACCTGAAGACTATGTAGACGGATTAAAAGTAACATATGATGTTAAGTCTGTTTCTCAAATTCTAGATAATGGTGAGGAAATCCCTTATTTAGAAACTTCTAAAATGTATTGGGAAGACTCTGACTATACACAAAGTTCGACTATGAGATGGCACCATAGTGATGGTTCAGGAATATATCCAGATAATGACGAATCTTTGCTAATATATATTCCTTGGACATATAGAGAAAAAATGACTTTTAAAATTGTATATTCGATGAACAATGCGGCATTAAAATATAATGATTGTTCTGAATTGTATTTAGCTATGTATTCTGGAAATACTATTACAAAATTAAATTCTTATAAAGCTCAAATTCTTATACCAGATGAGATAATGCCTTCTACTTACTATACATATACATTTGGAACAGCAAATAGTAGATTACCATATACAGAATCTGATTATATAAATCCTGGATATCACACATTTTCGATAAATTTGGATAAGTCTGATTTGAAATTTAATTATCATAATCGTTATATAGAATTCTGTTTGCTTGCATATGGTGATGATAGACATATTTTTACAAAATATGCACCTAATAATATGTATTCAAATGAAAATGTTTTAGATGAATGTATTTCAGAAAATGAATACTATGAAACTCAAAATAGGAAATTTAATACATATAAAATATTATTATTAGTAGCATCAATAATTGGTTCTATTCTGATAATATATAATGCAATAAGGAAATATAAGAAAACTAAAGAAAAATATAATTTGTATGAACCAGAAATAAATTATGATTATTTTAGAGAAATACCAAGTGACTTAGATCCAATTTTTGCATCTGAGTTAGTGTTTATGAAAGATCCTTTTGATGAAAATAAGGAAAAACAAGAAGAATATGCTGCTATCTTGCTTAGTTTAATAAGAAAAAAATATGTTAAAATTACGAAATTAAATGATAATGCTGACTGGAATAATGCAAACACACTAATTTCTATAGAGCCTATACGCACAAATTATTCAACTCCTGCTTTTACGGATGCTCCAGATTATTCCCCTGCCCCTATTGATACCCTAATCAATGAAAATACTGGTGATACGTTAGAGCCACTTACTACTTCTGAAAGGCTTTATTTAGAATTATTAGAAAGACATGCTAGAACTTATAATAATTCCATTACACTAAATCAATTACAAAAATGTATCGATAACGATTATTCCTATACCAATTCATTTGTAAAAGATATTGAGAAGAAACCTATTTTAGAAAGTGGTGTCATGCAAGGATATTTTCAAAGTGCAGATTATGATGCTCCCAAAAAAGAACTGAGCAGAATTGCTAAATCAAGCCTGACATTAGGATTACTTTTCTTATTGGTTGTTAATCCCTTTTCTTATTTTACACCTATGGCATTAAGTTTTGGGGCCTATACAATTTTCGGTATTGCTTGTTTGTGGAAATATTTTTATTTAACTGCAAAAGCAAGTAATTTACTGTTATTTACACAATATGGTGCTAATGAACAAGCCAAATGGTGTGGGTTATATAATTTCTTAAATAGTAATACTTTAATCAACGAAAAAGAAATTTATGAATTGCCTTTGTGGGAAAAATATCTGATTTATGCAACTGCATTTGGTATCTCCGAAAAAGTTATAAAAGCAATTAAGATACATGCCGTAGAATTAAATATTGATAATAGCCCTATATTAAATCCTCATTTCTATATTCATTCCAGAAGTTTTCATAGAACTTCCAGAGCCTTTGGGCGTTCTATTCATACCGCTTCAAGAGGAGGTGGATTTGGCGGACATGGTTATGGTGGTGGTGGCCGCGGAGGAGGCGGCGGTGGCGGAGGCCATTAATTATTCTCAAATTGCAAAAAGAAAGAGTATTTTGAAATACTCTTTCTTTTTCTATCTATTCTGTTTGAAGTTTTTCATTAGGTTGTTCTTTCCCTATATCTTTTAATTGTAAAGAATTTAATGTAATCTCCAAGCTATGTTCTATTTTTTCTTTACGAATTGTTTTATAAATCGTTTTTGATATATATTTTTCAGCAAATTTAATTATTTCTTTATATTCTTTTATGTCATCAGGGAAATAGATTCCGCCTTTTTCTTTATTTTTTATCATCCAACAAACAGCAGCTAATGCCGACATGGCAACTGGTGTTATGGTTGGTGTTTGCCAAAAAGATGTTTTTTTATCTTTATATAAAAACTTCTTTTTTATTCTATTTCCTACCCATACTGGTTCAAATTTGCTTCCTAATAATAGCACCCCTACATATTCTGTGCCTTTTTTTATGTTTTCTTTATAAACAATTTCCTCCCTTTTTGGATATTGAAATCCTCTTATAATGGAAATATTATCATCTTGTGGTTTATTTCTATCTGGGTGAAGATAATCAATTTACCCTCGCTTTTTCTAAGTATTTTACGGCAAAGTCACAAGGGGAATATAAAAATATAACGGTTGGTCTATAGATAACTTCTTCCCTATTTTTTACCTCAAGAGATTTTGCAATGGTAATGGTTTCTTCATGGGGAACTAAAAATCCTTCAAATTTTCCTTTTGGATAATATGTTTTTCCTATTTTATCAATAGCTATATCTTTAAATTCTAAAAATCCATTTTTTAAATCTACTTTTTTACATTCTGTTTCATAATCGATTTTTTCACTGGTTCCAATAGTAGCAGTTGCTTCACTTAACATTTCGAAGAAAAATGATTCAACTGACCATGTACTATATAGCTTATCTTTATCAAATTTGTCTTTTATTTCTTGCCTATCATTATCATTTACATGGATTTCTTTTAGGTCAAGCACTTTAGCTAGTTCATTAAATCTATTTTCTTTTAAAAGTACTTGATAGGTTTTGTTATTTTTAAATTGTTTTTTTACAATGTATTCCAGTCCTGCTTTTACAAAATGTGAAACTAGCCCAGGATTATTTCCATGTTGTAATACAATTGGATATTTGTTGACATTCCTTTTTTGTTTTAATTGATTTCGTAGTTCAATTTTTTTCAAATTTTCATCAAAAATATTATACCAATTATCACTCCAATCTGTTTCTCCTGTGTTTAAATACATGATGTTTTTCTCAGCACACCATTCTATAAAATCCTTTGTGCCTACACTATCAGC
>CALXVE010000025.1 GCA_944391885.1 uncultured Clostridia bacterium
CCACAAACGTGGTTTTGCCGATATAGATAGAAAAACTCACATCTAAATCGTCAAATTTTACAGATGTGAGCTTTTTTTATTTATGTAGTTGCTTATCAACCCAGTTCTTATACAGAACTGCTGCTAAGGCAACGTTTAATGTTAAAGATAACATAAAGGATATTATAAAAAATAGTATCACTTTAACCATAAACATCACCACCCCTCCTACGATATTTCGTATAATTGGTGGCAAAACCACATCTGCTTATCATCATTTCCTATGTTTGATAATATATCATAATATTTAATAAAAATCAATAGAAATGAAACAAAATTTCGCAAAAGTTTTTTTATAAAATTTCTTGATTTTTATAAAAAAATCTGGTAACCTATATATAAATTGATTGATATTTGTATCAATCGTTAAAGGTGTGAAAAAAGTTGTAGATATCTACGCCAACGGCACCAATGAAACACCAAGTTTTGATTGATTCAATACTTGGTGTTTTTATATTTATTCTGTTTTCTTCTTTCTTCCTCTTTTTGATTTTGGCTTTTCTTCTGGTAATTTTTCCACATCACCTTTTTTAATGTTTGTTGTCTTTCTTTCTATTTTTTCATGGTAAGATTCACTAACATTTTGATTATCTATTTTACCATATCCTGGTTTTCCTAATAATATGAACATATTTGTTTTATATTTTTCTACACCTGGCTGATTAAAAGGATTTACTCCTAAAATTTTTCCAGACATTGCGCATGCAAGCTCAAAAAAGTAAATAAGGTGTCCAATTGTATATTCATTTAATTTGTCCATAGTAATAACAATATTTGGAACATCACCTTCAACATGTGCTTGGATAGTACCTTCCATAGCTTTTTTATTTACATAGTCCAAGCTTTTTCCAACTAAATAGTTTAATTCATCTAAATCATATTCATCACTGTGTATATTTATATCAGATTCAGATTCCTTAATATTAATTACAGTTTCAAATAAATTTCTTCTACCTTCTTGAATATATTGACCTAATGAGTGTAAATCAGTAGTAAACTCTGCTCCTGTTGGATATATCGCTTTACCCTCTTTTCCTTCGCTCTCTCCAAATAACTGCTTCCACCACTCTATCATATAATGCATTTTGGGCTCATAGCTAACCAATATTTCAATATTCTTTTCTTTGCCATATAATATATTTCTTGCAACTGCATATTTATAGCAGTCATTGTATTTCAAATTTTTGTCCAAATATTTTTCTTGTGCAAATCTTGCACCTTCTAATAATTTTTCAATATCTATCCCAGCAACAGCAATTGGTAATAGTCCAACAGCTGTTAGAACAGAGTATCTACCACCTATATTATTAGGAATAATAAAAGTAGTATATTTTTCCACACTTGCAATTTGCTTTAATGCACCTTTTATTTTATCTGTAGTAACATATATTCTTTTTTGTGCTTCTTTTATTCCATATTTATTCTCTAGTAACTCCCTAAATATGCGGAAAGCAATTGCCGGCTCTGTAGTTGTTCCAGATTTTGAAATAACATTAATTGATAAATCTTTAGTTCCAATTAATTCAATTAAATCATTAATATAATTTGGATTTAAGTTATTTCCAACATATAAAACCATAGGTGTTTTTCTTTGGGACTGTGGTAAATAGTTATAAAATGTATTAGTTAGTGACTCAATAACAGCTCTTGCACCTAAATATGAGCCACCAATACCTATTACAACTAATACTTCTGAATCACTTTGAATCTTTTTAGCTGCTTTTTTTATTTTTTCTACTTCGTTTTTATCATATATTGTAGGTAACTCAAGCCATCCCAAAAATTCTTTCTTATCATTTGCTTTTGCATGCAATTCATCATGTATTTCAGCTACTTTTTCGCTATATTTATTAATTTCATTACTTAATATTCTGCTATATTTCAAATTTAATTTAACATTTTCCATACATTTTTCCTCCTCTTCTGTAATTATTCATATTGTATACTAATTGTCACCAATCTTCAACCATTTTTTTAGTTTTTTTATTTTTTTCACTGTGGACGGAGATTTTTGAAAAAATTTCACAAATATAATGCCCAACAATTGTATTAAAACGTTTGTCCTTGCTGTCGCCTTCCGTCCGCATGTCAAAAATAAATTTTTGACATGGGTAAAGTAGATGGAAGGCTCTAGAACTACGCTGACGCTCCGCCTGCGCGGACTTCACTTTTTTAATACAATTGTTGGGCAATATCAATTTTGTTTCTAGCTTCATATTTTCAAAAATCTCCGTCCACAGTTACAATTTAAATTATAGTGCTTCACTTATTACTTTTGCTAAATATTTCATGCTTGTTAAAGCCTGTTCCATTGTATTTCCAGTTGCTCCAACTTCTATAATGCATGCCGCTTTTGCAGTTTGCTGGTTATAACTTGCATCTCTTAATATTATAGGCTTAAATAATCCAGGATACATTTCATTTGCCTTTTCCTGTATTTTTACTGCAAATTTTAAATTTTGTTGCCAATTTGGGTGTTCTTTACTAATATTTCCACCCATAACAAACATTAATTGTGCTGCATATTCATCACCTATTTTAACAGTTGGTGCATATGTATTGTCACCAATTGCATCCCTATGTAAGTCTATAACAATATCTGTATTTTTGTTTTCTTCTAAAAGATTAGTAACTGTTTTGTATGAATTACTATATGATCCCGAATACGAAGGATAATCATGGTATGTTTCGTCATGTATAACTTTATATCCATAACCTTGCAGTTGTCTATCAAGTTCTCTGCCTACATTTACAACAGTGTAGTTTTTATCAGTCGTTCTATAATTTCCTGTTTGTTTGTATTTATATTTTTCACTTTCCGTGTAGCTTTCACATGTATGTGTATGGAAAATTAAAATGTTTTCTTTATTAATATCTATGTCAGGTGTTAAAATTTCTTTTGTTAATTTATAGTCTGTCTCGTTTTTTATTTTCACCCCATTATATTCGGAAGTATAGGTTTCTTTCACATCGGATTCTTGAACTTCTGTTTCAACATTTGTTTCTGCCTTTTCTAAGGGTTGTTCTTTGCTTATATTTTCTGTTTTTTCTTCTTCTTGCGTATTTGTTGTAGCCACAGTATTTTCTTTTTGTTCTTCTTTTTGGTTAAGTGCTATTAGCATTCCTAATTCAAGTTCTAAGTTTTTTCTTAGCGGATTAATTTCTATCTTTTCTTCTCTATTTTTGTTTACACTAGCTATTCCAGGTATGGTTATATCTAAGCATGAGATTAGTGAAGTTACATTAATTAACTTAGTTTGATTTGCTATATTTTCTTTTGCTGTATAAAAATATCTCGTAAAACCTATTACTATTGCAATTATAATAGTAAGTTTTATGAGATATTTGATAATGTCTTTTAGACTAAACACAGCCATATTAATCATAGGTTATTTTATTCTCCTTTGTCCCAATTTTCCCATTATTTACCTTATATATAAATATATGCTTGGACAATGAAAAATATGTTAATGTTTATCCAAATAAACTTATTTGATTACTTTGGCTCATACCTTTTAAACAGCCAACTTTTTCTAATAATTCTATAACTGATTTTCCTACTTTTGAACGAATTTTCATATCATCAATTGACATGAATTTTCCTTCTTTTTTAGCTTCATCAATTCCTTCTGCTGCAACAGTACCAAGCCCTGGTATGCTATTTAGCGGTGGCCTAATTTCTGTATCAGATTCCATTTTAAATTTTGTCGCATGGCTTTCATATAAGTCAATTGGTAAAAATTTTATTCCCCTTTCATACATCTCTAATACTAACTCTAAGATTGCATACATGTTTTTATCTTTTGTTGTTGCAGAGTTTCCTTGTAACTCTATTTCTTTCATTTTATTTTTTACTTTTTCTACACCATAGCACATAATATCACTATCAAATTCATCTGCACGTATTGTAAAATATGCTGTGTAATATGCTGCCGGTTTATGCACCTTAAACCATGCAATACGAAATGCATTTGTTACATATGCTGCAGCATGTGCTTTTGGGAACATGTATTTAATCTTTTGGCAAGAACCTATATACCACTCTGGTATTTTATACTCCCTCATCATTGTTTCATATTCTTTCCATTTTTCTGGGTCTTTTGATGCTTTTCCTTTACGCACAAATTCCATTATTTTAAATGATGGCTTTGGTGGCATACCCTGTTTTATTAGGTATAGCATAATATCATCCCTACATCCTATTGCCTCACTTAATGTAACAATTCCTTGCTCTACTAGTTCTTGTCCGTTGTTTAGCCATACGTCAGTACCATGTGAAAGACCAGATATGCTTATGAGTTCATTAAATGTTGTTGGTTTTGTATCTACTAATATTCCCCTTACAAATTTTGTTCCAAATTCAGGAATTCCATATGTTCCAACTTCTGAGTGTATTTGCTCAGGTGTTACTCCAAGTACTTTTGTAGAACTAAATATTGACATTGTTTCTTTATCATCCAATGGTACTTTGGTCGGGTCAATACCAGTTAGGTCATATAGCATACGTATCATAGTTGGGTCATCATGACCTAGTATATCGAGTTTTAATAAGTTTTGATCTATTGAGTGATAATCAAAATGGGTCGTAATAATATCAGAATTGGGGTCATCTGCAGGATGTTGTACAGGTGTAAATTCATATATTTCTCTACCTTTCGGAACAACTATAATTCCACCCGGGTGCTGACCTGTAGTTCTTTTTATTCCTGTACACCCCTGTGCTACACGTAATACCTCAGCATTACTAACAGGCACTCCTCTTTCTTCATAATATTTTTTTACATATCCATATGCGGTTTTGTCTGCTATGGTGCCTACTGTTCCTGCTTTAAATGTAGTACCTTTTCCAAATATAACTTCTGTATATCTATGTGCTTTTGCTTGGTATTCACCAGAAAAGTTTAGGTCTATATCTGGTTCTTTGTCACCATCAAATCCTAAAAATGTTTCAAATGGAATATCCATGCCATCTTTTGTTAGTTTATGTCCACATTTTGGACAATCTTTATCTGGTAAATCAAAACCATTTTTAACCCCATAATCTGTAAAATCTGAGTATTTGCAATCTGGACACCTATAGTGTGGCGGAAGTGAATTTACTTCTGTAATACCTGTCATATTTGCTACAAAGGATGAACCTACAGAACCTCTAGAACCAACTATATAGCCATCTTCATTTGATTTCCATACTAGTTTTTGTGCAATAATATACATAACAGAAAATCCATTTTTAATAATTGAGTTTAGTTCTTTGTCAAGTCTACTTTGCACTATTTCTGGTAATGGGTCTCCATATAATTCATGTGCTTTTCCATATGCAATTGTTTTAATTGTTTCTTCGCACCCTTCAATATATGGTGGGCATTTTTCTGGAGATATTGGGCTTATTTTTTCGCACATATCTGCTATTTTATTTGTATTTGTTACAACTACTTCATATGCTTTTTCTTCACCTAGGTATTCAAATTCTTTTAGCATTTCTTCTGTTGTACGCAAATATAATGGGGCTTGTTCGTCACTGTCTTCATACCCTTGACCTGCCATTAATATTCTACGGTATATTTCATCTTGTGGATCCATAAAATGCACGTCACATGTTGCCACTACTAACTTTTGTAGTTTTTCACCAAGCGCAACAATTTTTCTATTTATATCTTCCAAATCTTCTACACTTTTAACTGTCTCATTGCGCACCATAAACATATTATTTCCATTTGGCTGTATCTCTAAATAGTCATAATCTGATGCAATTTCTTCTAGTTCTTCATCTGTTTTTCCTGCAATAATTGCTCTATAAAGTTCCCCTGCCTCACATGCACTACCAAGTATTAAGCCTTCTGAGTATTTTTTATAGATTGATTTTAATATACGTGGTTTTTTATAAAAATAGTCCAGGTGAGAAATCGAAATTAATTTATATAAATTTCTAAGCCCTATATAATCTTTTGCTAAAATAATAGCATGATATGTTGGAAGTGATTTATAATTTACATTTCCACCAATTTTTGTTTCTATGTCATCCAATGTTACAACTTGTTTTTCATTTAGCATATCTAGCATAACATTAAATACTTTAACTGTTGTATCAACATCATCTAATGCCCTGTGTGCAACTTCTACTTTTATTCCTAGGTTTTCTGCAATTATTCCTAATTTATATTTTTTATACTCTGGGAATAATAGTTTTGCTAAGCGCAATGTGTCAATATATGTATTTCCTAATTTTAATCCCAATTCAGAGCAATTATGTTTTAAAAATCCTATATCAAAATCTGCATTATGTGCAACTAAAACACTATTACCAACAAATTCTAAAACTTTTGGCAAAATTTCTTCAATTGTTGGTGCATCTTTTACCATTTCATCTGTTATGTTGGTAACCTCTACAACCCTTTGTGGTATTGGTTTTTCTGGATTAACAAATGTGCTAAATTCATCAATTACTTCACGGTTTTTAACTTTCATTATTCCAATTTCAGTAATTTTTTCTGTTCTAAAAGATAAACCTGTAGTCTCTAAGTCTAGCACGCAATATGTTGCATCATTAATGTTTTGCCCTTTTGAAAAAGAAACAGGTGAAGCTTCATCAGGTGCCAAATATGCCTCAACCCCATAAATTACTTTCAAATCTGGATGGTCTTTTTCTAAATATTTATGTGCATCAGGAAAAGCTTGTACAACACCATGGTCAGTAATTGCAATTGATTTCATTCCCCATTTTACTGCACGTTTTAATAAATCCTTGCATGCTGTAATTCCGTCCATTTGGCTCATTTGTGTATGCATGTGGAGTTCCACCCTTTTTACTGGTGCCTCATCTTTTCTAACTTCTTTTTTAATTCCAGTAGATTCAATAATTACATTTGCTATGACTCCTAATTCTTTAGCAAATGGGTCAAATTGTGCAGTTCCACTTACTTTTACACCTTTTGCACCTTTTAACCTTTTTTCTACTCCTTCATGTTTATCCGACTCAACAAAAGCTTTGCATGTAATTGTACTTGTTCCATCATATAAATCAAATGTTACAAGGAATTTTCCAGATTTTAATTCCCTTGAATCTACATTTAAAATTTCTCCATCTAATAAAACTTTTCCACTGTCAACTGATAAATCTGCAACTTTTGTAAGTTCTTCTTTAATTTTTGCACTTCTGCCATAAATAATTGGTGAAACTTCTTCTGGTTCAGAAGCACTTTCTTCCCATGGTGGTGGCACACTTCCAGCCTCTTGCATGCTAGGCTCTTTTGAAATGTTTTCTCCATTTGAGCCATTTGCTTTCTTTTTAGTTTTTTCTCCAGCTTGTTCAATTTCTTTTGTTTTAGCATGTTCCTCTGCTTCTTGCTGAGCCAATAAAACAGCTTGTTTTTCTAATTCTCTACTATGTGCCTGATATTCTTCAAGCATTTCTTTTGTTATTTCTTCTTCAAAACTTACCACATAGTTTTTGTGGTATAAGTCTTGCAATTTTATAGATAGAATTTTGTCAAATCCTCTTGCTTCTAATACATCTTTTCCTTTTAAAACTAAATGTATAGTTATTTTATTATTTTCAATAGTAATTTTGCTTTTTTTAAGTAATGCTTTTGTTAATGGGTGTTTATATGCCATATAGTCTACAATTTCTTTCCACTCTAATTGTATTTTTTTATCTATATCAGCATTACTTTCTTCTGATTGTTCCATTTTTATTTCAATATTTCTAAACGCAAAACGTTTTTCCAAATATTTTTCAAAATCTGTTAAGTCCTTCATTAAAATGGAAGAAGTTGCCTTTAGTTTTAGCTCTAACGTGTTTGTTCTTTTATAAACATTTACACATACAACTTTAGCTTCACTTAAAGCAAAACTTGTAAAATCATAATCTTTAAATACTTCTTTTACTGTTTTTAATTTTTGTTCTTCCATTTGTGTTTCGTCCTTTCCTAAAGCCTAGCCTTAAAAAATCCTAAGTATATCATTATATGTTACATAAATTGATAATCCTATTAATAACATAAATCCTACCATTTGTATGGTTAGTTCAGTCTGTTCTTTAATTGGTTTTCTTCTAATAGCTTCAATTAATAAAAATAGTATTTTTCCTCCATCAAGCGGTGGGAATGGTAGTAAATTTGTAAATCCTAGTGAAATAGAAACTACTGCTAAGATAAATATAAAGTCTACAAATCCATTAGTTTGTGCAACTACTTCACCTATTCCTACAGGTCCCATCATTTGGTCAACGGTGACATTTCCTGTAAACAATAGTTTTAAATTATCAACTATTGAAAACGCAAAATCTCCTGTTTCCCAGAAAGCATAAGAAATATCATTGAACACACTTGCTACTAATATAAAATAAACTATTAATGCAAAAATAATGTTAACTAATCCACCTGCTGCAACAACTGCAATTCTTTTTGGAATACTTGCTTTACTAAAAGAACCTTCTTCATCTGAGCGTTCTTCTTCTCCTATCATGTTTACAAACCCACCTAATGGAATAAGTCGCAAGGCATATCTAGTTTCTTTGCCTTGTTTACTCCATATGGTAGGTCCAAAACCTATAGCAAATTCAAGTACTTTAATTTTGCATAATTTAGCAACTAAAAAGTGACCGCCTTCATGTATGAAAACTAAAAAACCTAGTATAAAAACTATTTTAAGTATAGTTATTAAAACCGAAATCAATATGAATTCTCTCCTTATTAAAGTATTGATAATAAGAAATAAGCAAATGGTGCTATAAATAAAATACTATCAATTCTATCTAACATACCACCATGCCCAGGAATTAAATGACTAAAATCTTTTATTCCATTATATCTTTTTACACTTGATGCTGCCAAATCTCCAATTTGACTAACCAAGCTTAGAAGCAATCCAATTACTGCAACAATAATATAATTAAATTGAGTATGGAAAACTAAATTACATACTAAAGCATAAATTACAACCATTAACACTGCACCAATTGTTCCAGCAACACAACCTTCTATAGTTTTATTAGGGCTTATCTCTGTAAAATGATGTTTTCCAAAATATTTTCCTATTAAATACGCAAATATATCAGTTCCCCATGCACTAAAGAATACAAACCATATTAGTATTCTTCCATTTTCTAAATTCTCTCTTATTATAGAAATAAACATAATAAAAATTACTATGTAAAAAATCCCAAAAAACGTAATTGCAATATCTTGGATATTGGTTTTTCCATGTGTTGCAATTACATGAGCAAAAAGAACTAATATTGCTAATGCTAAAAGCAAACCTATAGTTTTTAATATTGAATTAGCTGGTAGAACATGAATAATAGAAAGTGATGCGGCTGCTACATAGCCAATCCAATCAATTGGGTTTGCTTTTCCACTTGTATGAAAAGCCTTATAAAACTCATGTATACTCAAAATTGCGACAACAGCAATTGCTATATCAACAACATATTTATTTCCAAAAATTATAAGAAGTGCTACAACTGGAAATAATATAATTCCAGATAAAAACCTTTTAATATTCATGCTTTTAACCCTTTCTTTTGCTTTATTTTCCACCGAACTTACGATTTCTATTTTCAAATACTTCTATTGCTTCATCTAAGTCTCTTTCAGAAAATTCTGGCCAATATTTATCTAAAAATATGAATTCAGTATATGCTAGTTGCCATAGCAAATAATTACTAATTCTTTTTTCTCCACCAGGTCTAATTAATAAATCTGGTTCAGGTTGACCTGCTGTATATAAATTATCTGACACCATTTGTTCATCAATATCATTAATGCCAATTTCGCCATCTTGCACTTTTTTAGCTATTTTTCTTATTGCTCTTGTAATCTCGTCTCTTCCACCATAATTAAAAGCAATATTTAATGTAAGACCTGTATTATTTTTAGTTTGAACAATTGCATTTTCTATACTTTTTTGAAGTCCCTTATCTAATCTTGAAGTATCACCTAAAATGTTAATTCTAATATTTTCTAGATTTGAATCTTTCAAAAAATCATCAACATACATTTTAAGTAATGCCATTAATGCTCCAACTTCTTCTTCAGTTCTTTTCCAGTTTTCAGTCGAAAAAGCATAAACAGTTAAATATTTAATTCCTATATTATTAGCATATTTAGCAATTTTTTTAAGCGTTTCTGCCCCTTCTTTGTGTCCTAATCTTGTTTCCAAACCTCTTTGTTTTGCCCATCTACGGTTTCCATCCATAATAATTGCAATATGTTTTGGTAAAATTTTTTCTTCCATAATACTATCCTTTCATAGTTATATTGTACTAATTTCTTTTTCCTTTGCTTCTGAAATTTTATCTATTTCTTCTATTTTGCTATCTGTTAATTTTTGAATTTGATTTTCTTCATTTTTTAAATCATCTTCTGTAATCTCAGATTTCTTTTGTCTTTCTTTTGCATCATCCATTGCATCCCTTCTTATAGAGCGAATAGACACTTTTGCCTCTTCAGCTAGTTTTCTAACATCTTTTACTAACTCTTTTCTTCTTTCTTCATTTAATTCAGGAAAATTCAATCTTATAACTTTTCCATCATTATTTGGGTTTATTCCTATATCTGCTTTTAGAATTTCTTTTTCTATTTCTTTTAACAAATTAATATCCCATGGTTGAATTAAAATCATCCTAGCTTCTGGTACAGAAATACCAGCAACTTGATTTATTGGTGTTGGCACACCATAGTAATCTACTGTAATTTTATTTAAAATAGCTGGGTTAGCTCTTCCTGCCCTTATTTCTGCTAAATTCTCTCTAAATACACTAATTGTTTTATCCATTTTTTCTTCATATAAATTATTCATAACTCTCTTTTCTCCTTTAATTATATTTTAAATTTTAATTTTAATGTCTTAGTCTGTAACTATAGTTCCTACTTTTTCACCTTTTACAGCTTTCACCATATTTTCTGGCTCTGCAATTGCAAACACTATAAGTGGAATACTATTATCCCTACATAATGAAGTTGCAGTTGAATCCATAACCTTTAGATTTTTTTCCAATATATCCAAATAATTAATTTTATCATATTTAATTGCTCCTTTATTAATTTTTGGATCATCAGAATAAACACCATCAATAGTTTTACCTACTAAAATTACGTCTGCATTAATCTCTGCTGCTCTTAATGCTGCAGCTGTATCTGTTGTAAAATATGGGTGTCCTGTTCCGCAAGAAAAAATAACAACTCTACCTTTTTCTAAATGCTTAATTGCTTTTCTTTGTATAAAAGGTTCTGCAATTTCTCTCATTTCTATAGCTGTTTGCAATCTTGAGTAAATTCCCCTTGTCTCTAACGCATCTTGTAAAGCCAAACCGTTCATTGTTGTAGCTAGCATCCCCATATAGTCTGAGGTTGTTCTTTCCATTTCACTTCCATTCTTACCTCTCCAAAAGTTTCCTCCTCCCACTACAATTGCAACTTGAACTCCCATTTTAATTAAATTTTTAATTTGGTCACAAATTTCTCCAACTGTTTTTTCATCAATACCTTGTTTTTTTTCGCCAGCTAAAGCTTCTCCACTTAGCTTTAGTAACACTCTTTTATATTTTAAATCTGGCAATATACACACTCTCCTTTATTTAATTATATAACTTTGCTAATTGTATCATACATTATTCATTTTTACACCTTTTTTTGAAAACTTTTTTATAAAAATAAATATTTTTTTGTTTATTGTTTAAAATATTAATGAATTCTAAGAAAGGAAAATTCTAATGAACCAAATTATACAGCAAAACTTTAAAAAATCAAATAACTATTATATAGAATTTAGTAATGCAATTACTGAAATTCCTTATGAAGAAAATATCACTCATAAAAGTAGCAAAGAAAACAAGCTTAAAAACTTTATAAAAAGCCAAAAATATTTTTTGCAATTTATAATTTCTGCAATAACAGCTTTAATATTTGTTGTTTTATTTTTTACTAAAGTTTACAAAGATAATCAGCAAGAAAAAATATCTAAGGAACTCTTAAATAACTATAATTTAAGCAAATTATATACTAATTCCAGTCAAGAAATTTATAATAATACTTCACCATTTGTAATTGGCCTTTTAAAAATAGATAAAATAGATTTAAATTATCCAATTTTATCTGAAAGCAATGATGAGCTACTTAAAATTTCTATTTGTCGTTTTACTGGTCCAATGCCAAATGAAGTTGGAAATCTATGTATTGCTGGTCATAATTATATAGATAATCGTTTTTTTAGTAGATTAAATGAACTTAATATTGGAGATAAAATTGAAGTATATGATTTTTATGGTAATAAAAAGGATTATACAATATTTAAAACTTATGAAGTAGAAGAAAATGATTTGTCATGTACTAATCAAAATGTAGGTAATAATAACATTTTAACATTACTTACTTGTAACAATTTAGATAATGCCAAAAGACTAGTCGTACAAGCACATTAAAAGAACTGCCAAATTGACAGTTCTTTTAAAACATTTATTAATGAATATCATTATATTTTCTAATTCTAAAATATGCGTAAACTGCAGATATAATACATACAGTTATAAATATTACTAATAAAGCATCACCTTGTACTCCTGTTTGAGGTAATTTTTCATCATTTGATACATTTTCTTCTTCATTATTTTCAATATTCTCGTTAGTGGTTTCATTTTCTTCTTCATTAGTAATTATATTCATTTCTTCATTATTAGTAGTATTATATTCTTCGTTATTTGTCTGTTCATTATTTGTGGCTTCATTATTTTCTGTATTTTCATCTGGATCCACTATGATAGGTAATTCATCTATATTATCTGTAGCCATGACATAATTAAATGTTCCTAATAGAAATGCTAAAATTAAAATAAATACAATTGTTAGTTTTTTGTTTTTCATAATTCAATCTCCCTTTTCTTTAGAAATTCTATAAATATTATTTGTAACTTTAGAAAAAATATACATTTTATTTTTCCTATCGATAATTATTTTATACTTGACTTTCAAAATAGTCAATAGTTTTTTTGTATTTTTTTATATTTTTTTGTCAAATTAAACATTAAATCTAAACAAGACTACGTCTCCATCTTGCATTATATAGTCTTTACCTTCAGAGCGCATCAAACCTTTTTCTCTTGCATTTGCAATTGAACCTGATTTAATTAAATCATTATAAGAAACAATTTCTGCCCTAATAAAGCCTTTTTCAATATCACTATGTATTTTACCAGCCGCCTGAGGCGCCTTTGTACCTTTTTTTATTGTCCAAGCTCTAACCTCTGGTTCGCCAGCTGTTAAAAATGACATAAGCCCTAGTAAGTCATAGCTAGCCTTAATAACTCTATCCAATCCTGATTCTTGTAATCCAAGAGCTTCTAACATTTCTTTTTCTTCTTCACCATCTAGTGTTGCAAGTTCTTCTTCTATTTTTACACATAGTGGAATCACTTGTGCATTTTCAGCTTTTGCATATTCTACAACTTTTTTTACATTTTCATCTTCATCCACGTTTTCAAGTTGATTTTCTGAAATATTTGCAACATATAAAATTGGTTTCATAGTTAATAAAAACGCATCTTTTGTAATTTCTGCTTCTTCCTCATTTAAAGCTACAGTTCTGGCTAGTTTTCCACTTTCTAAAGTCCTACTTATTTTTTCAAAAGTATCAACTTCTAACTGATATTTTTTATCTGCCTTTAATTTCTTTTTAGCATTGTCAATTCTTTTTTGTACTGTTTCCATATCAGCAAATATCAACTCTAAGTTGATCGTCTCAATATCTCTAATTGGGTTTATTGAGCCATCAACATGAACTATATTAGTATCTTCAAAACATCTTACAACTTCTACAATACTATCTACTTCACGAATATGTGATAAAAACTTATTTCCCAATCCTTCTCCATGGCTTGCACCTTTTACTAATCCTGCAATATCTACAAATTCAATTACTGCAGGCGTAACTTTTTGTGGATGATATATTTCTGCTAGTTTTTCTAGTCTTTCATCCGGAACAGCAACCACACCAACGTTTGGCTCTATTGTGCAAAATGGATAATTTGCACATTCTGCACCAGCTTTTGTAATTGCATTAAATAATGTACTTTTCCCAACATTAGGCAAGCCAACTATTCCCATTTTCATATAAACTCATCCCTCCAATACTATAATCCATTAATTTCACTATTTGTTACTACTTGAGAATTATTTTGCTCTGTATCACTTGTATTTTCTTCATTTGTTGGCTTTTGAGTATTTGTTTCTGTATTCTGCTCTGTATTTTCTATTTCATTATTTTCGTTATTTCCACTTTCAGTATTTGTTTGCGAATTTTCCACTTCATTATTTATCTCTGAATTATCCACTTCGCTGTTTTCTTCATTGTTTATATTTTCATTATTACCAGTTTCTGTGCTAGTAGTCTCATTATTTACTACTTCATTATTGCCAATTTCACTATTTGAGACTTCGTTATTTACAGTTTCATTTTTATCCTCATCTTTATCTGGTTTTTCTTCTTCCTCTTTATAGTCTCTCCATGGATTTTTCGGGTCCGGGTCTGTTGGGTCCCAATTTTTAAGTTTTCCTGGAGCATTTGATACCTTTTTAGCAGTTGGTTTTCCAAGTGGACCAGGATTAGAACTTGAATAAAACTCAACTTGAGTACCAGCTACACAGTTATCAAAAATCCATTTTGCATCAATCGTTGTTAGCCTAATGCAACCCATAGAGTCTTTTCTTCCAAGTCTATCATAATACGCACTTACCAATGTATCATTCCTGTTTTGCATATATGGTACAGAGTGGAACAAAATATCTCCAACTATTTGATAACAATAATGTCCCCAAACATTACCAAATAATTTTCCCCATGTAGCTTTCCATGATAATCTATATACTCCACTAGTTGGAGTGGCAGCACCTGTTGAACAAATGCATGCCCTAACAGGAATAGTATATTTTCCGTTTTTATCATATGTATATATTGTAACTACCTGTGCTCCATAATTTACTTTTATATAATATTTATTTTTTGTTGTAGTAGTTGTTTTTTTGTCTCCTTTCTTCTTTTCTTCTAATTCTTTTTCATTTAATTTTTTCAGTTCTTCTTCAGACATTTTTGAAGTGTTTGTTAATTCTTCTTGATTTAAAAGATTTTGTGCTTCTTTTTCTGCCTCCGCACTTGCTAGTTCTGATTTTTTCTTTAAATAGCTTGCCATTGATGTTGCTGAAACTGATAAAATAATAACAAGGATTACTATTACTAGTGCAATCCATGCTACTTTATTACTTGTTTTTTTATTAAAGAAATCTTTAAATTTTCGCATAATTACATTCCTTTTATTCTTTAGTTTTATTGCTAAAAATGGAGCTTCCAGCCGGAATCGAACCGGCGACCTCAGCCTTACCATGGCTGCGCTCTACCTACTGAGCTATAGAAGCATATTTGTCAAGGAAGCCCTTGACATCTACATATTTATTTATAATTCATTTGATATCCCTTTAATAGCTTTTTTTCTAATCCTTTGAATAGCATTATCTATAGATTTTACAGGAGTATCTAATTTTTGTGCTATTTCAACATAGCTTTCTCCTTGTATATAATAATTTAAAACCTTTTTTTCAAAGTCACTTAATGATTTATCAATAGTACTTTCCACTGACTTAAAATATTCTTTTTTGGTAATTGTATCTAATGGGTCCTCTACTACTTTTGAATCTATTATTTCTATTAAATCAGATTTACATCCCTCATCATTTTCATACGCTTCTTTATTTAGTGAAATGTATGAATTTAGCGGAATATGTTTTTGCCTATTTGAAGTTTTTATGGCACTTATTAATTGTCTATCTATACAGATGCTTGCAAAACTTTTAAATGAATTTTGTTTGTTTGGTTGATATGATTTAATCGCTTTGTATAGTCCGATTAAGCCTTCTTGTATAATATCTTCTTTTTCTGCTCCTATCATATAATATTTAGTTACTTTAATATTTACTAAATTTTTATATCTATTAATCAAATAATCTAGAGCTGACTTATTACCAGACTTAATCATCTCAATTA
>CALXVE010000026.1 GCA_944391885.1 uncultured Clostridia bacterium
TGAATATTAGTATGCATAAAACAGCTAAAAGCCTTGAATTAGTAGAAGCAGAGGTTTATGGCTGTTTTATATTATGCCCCTATCTCTTATTGCACAAAACTTTGATTTTGTGCAATTGAATATAAAGATGAAATAAAATGAAAAATATTGCAATATATAAAAGAGTAGTTCCCTACTCTTTTATATGTTATTTAACATTTTTTAAAAATGTAGACATCTTTTCTAAAAATTCCTCATTATTTTTAGTTTCTGTCATTTCTGTGATTAATTCCTCAGTAACATCTGCGACAGACATTGTTGACATTGCTCTTCTTAAAGCATAAGTTATTTCTAATTCTTTAGGTGTTAATAATAATTCTTCACGTCTAGTTCCAGATTTATTAATATCAATAGCTGGGAATATTCTTCTTTCTGATAGTTTTCTATCTAAGTGAACTTCCATGTTACCAGTTCCCTTAAATTCTTCATAAATAACGTCATCCATCCTACTTCCTGTTTCTATTAAAGCAGTTGCTAATATTGTTAGACTTCCCCCATTTTCTATATTTCTAGCTGCTCCAAAGAATTTTTTTGGCTTATGTAGTGCACTAGGGTCCAAACCACCAGATAGGGTTCTACCAGATGGTGGCATAACTATGTTATATGCCCTTGCAAGACGTGTAATACTATCTAATAATATAATTACATCTTTATTTTGTTCAGTTAGCCTTTTTGCCCTTTCTAGAACCATTTCTGCTACTTTAACATGATGTTCTGGCAATTCATCAAATGTAGAATATATAACATCTCCTTTGATGCTTCTTTTCATATCTGTTACTTCTTCTGGTCGTTCATCAATTAATAGAACTATTAATTCCATATCTGGATTGTTAGCTGTAATGCTATTAGCTATTTTTTTGATTAATGTTGTCTTACCAACCTTTGGTGGCGCAACAATTGTTCCCCTTTGACCTTTTCCTATCGGAGATATTAAATCTATAATTCTCATTGCATATTCATTAGGAACTGTTTCTAATTTAATTCTTTCTGTTGGATAAATTGGAATTAAATCATCAAATTTTGTTCTTTTATATGCTTTTTCTGGAGCCTCGCCATTGACTTCACCAACATAAATTAATGCAGGAAATTTTTCTCCTTCCTTAGGCATTCTAGAAATTCCTTTTACCTTATCTCCTTTGTCTAATTTAAATCTCCTTATTTGTACAGGTGAAACATAAACATCTTTTGGAGTAGATAAATAATTTTCTCCACGTAAAAAGCCATAACCATCAGGAAGTACTTCCAATATTCCCTCAACAATTTGGTCATCTGCATTTGTTAGCTTATATCCGCCCCTCATTTATGGCGTTTTCATTTTTATCTTTAGAATTTTCATCAGTTATATTATTAACATCTGTATTGTTTTCTTCCATTAACGCCTCAATCAATTCTTCTTTCTTTAATTTTGAGGTATTTTTAATACCCTTTTCTTTTGCTAGTTGACGTAATTCAACTAATGTACAATTTTCAAAATCCATATTTGCCCCCATATTTAATTAATTTATTTATTACTCTTTTGGAAAGTAGTAGAAAAAAATTAAAAACAGAATAATTTAATAACAACAGATTAAGAGGCAAATAATGTGCCCCTTAATTATTTGTTTATTTACTAATATCAATATATACTCTTTCATTAGGATAATACATGTCTAGCTTTTCTCTAGCAACTTCTTCTATGTATTCTTCTGAATTTATATTTTGTTTTGTATTTTCTAAGTCTTCTTTTTTATCTTTTTCTTGAGCAATTTGTTCAGAATAGCGTTCTTGCTCAGCTTTATAGGCATTTAATGTTACTTGTTGAGTGAAAAAAGTATATATAATGTATATAAAAATTCCAATAAAAAGAATTTTTTTCAATATATTTTTTGTTTTTGTATTTTTCATATGTGTTTTCCCTTAATCAAATTTCCAATATGAATTATAACATATCACAATTATTTTTTCTACATTTTTTCCAAAATTCCTTCTTTTTTATTCATTTTTTTATGCTTATTTATGTGTTTTGTCTTGTTTTTTGTCAAATTATGTATATTTTTTAATATTTTTAAAGTCGGTTTTAGTATTATTTTAGTAAATATATTTTTAATTAGTTTAATTGGATATGAAAGAATTTTTTTTATAAATTTAATAATACTAACAGATATTTTTACAAAAAATCTACTAATTATTAACATATAACTGATAATTCCAATTGCTATTCCAATAAAGACATAGCTTCTAATTTCTCCATTATTAAATATAAATATGGAAAATAGCATTATGCAACCTGTTAAAATCCAAAAAATGATATCTTCTAGATAGGTAATAAAATCTGCAGTTTTAAAACTTTTTCTTAGAATTCTAAATATATCAAATAATATTCCTATTACAATTCCTGTAAGTATAAATATCAATAAGCAAAAAAGTTGATTATAAACTTCTTGCATTTTTTTCCTCCTTTTTGCTATGATAAATTAATTTATTTAAATATTTTGTTTAGGAAGCCTCCTCCACCCTTTTCCATATTTTCTTTTTCACTATATGCTAATTGCACAATTTCTCCATCTACTGTTACTTCAGAAGTATCCAAACTTAGTTTATTAATTCTTAAGTTTTCGCCTTTAACTGTTAATAATCCTAATTCCGTTTCTAGAATAACAATTTGGTCATCAAAACTTAAAACATCTAATACACCTGATATATTAAGTTTTTCCCTATTCTCTAACACGATATTCTGAATTACATTTGTCATATTTGACATAGTTTTTCTTTCATCAATTGGCATTTGTACCACTCCTTTAAAACAAGTCTAAAATATATATATTCAGGTCTTGTCTTTTTTAGAACTACTTTATACTAATTGCCTACAATTGTTCCAGCATTTTCGTTAAAAGTGGATTTAACTATAATTTTTATTCCATATTTTCTAGCTACATTTATGCACCTATCATGTAATACTTTTGCTCCTGATTTTGCCATTTCTTCCATTTTATTATACGAGATATAGTCTAGTTTTTTTGCACAAATATATTTTTTAGGGTCTTTGTCATAAACTCCATCAGTATCTGTAAAAATATAGCACTCTTTTTGTTCAAGCGCTGCTGCAATAGCTATTGCACTGGTATCTGACCCATTTCTGCCAAGTGTAGTAATATTTTTGTTTTTATCCACACCCTGAAATCCAGCTATTACTACAACATCATGTTTTTCTAGTTCTTTCCAAATCCTTTGAGTATAAATCTTTTCTATTTTTGCTTCTGTATGTTCATTGTTAGTTATAATTCCAACTTGCCAACCTGTTAAAGAAACAGCAGAAAATGATAGTTCATTTAATAGGATAGCAAATTTACTAATTGATATTTGCTCTCCTACAGAAACTAACATATCTAATTCGCGTTTATTCGGGTTTAGGCTTAATTTTTTTGCTTCTGATAATAAACTATCCGTTGTTTTTCCCTGTGCAGATAAAATTACAACTACTTTTTCTCCTTTCTCTAAAAATTGAATTGTTCTATTAGCTGCTCTTTTCAAATTTTCATCATTAGAAAGTGAACTTCCTCCAAATTTAATAACTGATATTTTCATAAGAAATCAAATCCTTAGAATAAAAAATACAAGTCAATTTAATTTTAAATTTGACTTGTATATTGTATGATTAAAAATATATAAATGTTACTTATTATTTATATTCCACCTTAAATAACTATCAATAAATCCGTTCAAATCCCCATCCATTACAGCTTGAACATTTCCAACTTCATAATTTGTTCTATGGTCTTTTACTAGTGTGTATGGACAAAACACATATGAACGAATTTGACTTCCCCATGCAATATCCATTTGAACACCTTTTAGTTCATCAATCGTATCTTTTTGCTTTTTTTCTTTTAAATTTAGTAATTTAGATTTTAGCATTTTCATTGCAGTATCTCTATTTTGAAATTGGGAACGTTCAGTTTGGCACGCTACTATAATTCCTGTTGGGATATGTGTTAATCTAACTGCAGAAGATGTTTTGTTAATATGCTGGCCTCCTGCGCCGGACGCCCTATATACATCCATTTTAATATCATCAGGATTAATATCCAATTCAATATCATCTGAGATTTCTGGTAATACTTCTATAGAAGCAAAAGAAGTGTGTCTTCTTCCACCTGCATCAAATGGCGAAATTCTAACTAGTCTATGAACTCCCATTTCGCCTTTTAGATAACCATATGCATAATCTCCATTAACAGAAAAAGTAACACTTTTAATCCCTGCTTCTTCACCTTCTAAGTAATCTAATTCCTTTACTTCATACCCATTGGCATTTGCCCATCTTGTATACATCCTATAAAGCATTTCTGCCCAATCTTGTGCCTCTGTACCACCTGCTCCAGGATGTATGGTTAAGATAGCATTGTTAATATCATATTTGCCAGATAGCAATGTGGTAATTTCTAATTTTTCAATCTCTTTTTCCAAATTATTTGTTGATTTAAGAACTTCTTTTTTCATTTCGTCATCTGGTTCTTCTTTTAAATAATCAGACATTTCAATGATATTATCTAATTCAGTTTTTAATTTTTTAAACTCTTCCACTTTGGCTTTTAAAGAATTAATCTTTTTTAATACTTTTGAACTATTTTCTGCGTCTTGCCAAAAGTCATTATTTGTAGTTTGGGTTTCTAAAGATTTTAATTCTTTTTCCTTATCGGTTATGTCAAAGTGAATCACCAATTCCGTGTTAATTTATTCTTTAATTCTTCTAGCTTCTTATTATTTTCGTCAAACTCCAACATTTTTCACACTCCTTATATTGCTTAATGTATTAATATTTTTCATAATGTATTTTTTCAGGTTCAAAATAATTATTATTTTCTTTTTCTTCGCCTTTATATCCAAAAGATACCATTGATATGATTCGTAAATCATCTGGAACCCTAAATTCTTTTTTTATAATTTCTTCTTGCTCTTTATTGATTCCAATCCAGCAACTTCCAATGTCATAGTGTGCAGCTTCTAACAACATGTTTTGAATAACTGCTCCTATATCTAACTTCCAGAATTCCGTTGTTTTTCTTCCTAGCATCACAATAGTTACATTGCTATCTTTTACCATATAAGCATTTGGTTTTACAGAAGCTAGTTTTTGTAAATTCTGTCTATCTTTCACAACTAAAAATTCATATGGCTTTGTATTTTTAGCAGATGGAGCATTCATTCCTGCTTTTATAATTTTTCCCAATATTTCATCAGATATTTCTTTTTCTATATATTTACGAATACTTCTTCTTTGATAAATTTCTTCCATTGTTTTCCTCCTTTACTATTAAAATAAATCACATTTATTATTATATGTCAATGATTTTTGAAAATGTCCAAAAATTCTTATATTTTTTCTCTACAAATTATTCTACCTATCCTCCCCTAGGCAAATCTATTTTAGTAGATTTCACTCTATTGTTTTCATCAAAAAATATATAAAAGTCGTAAAATTCTCTTTCACCTAAAAATAGATAATTAGTTAATGTTCCTGCATCATATACATACATATCATCTGTAGAACTTTTCATTGGTTCTCCTAATAATGCAATAACTTCTTCTTTTGATAGTCCTATAAGTTCTTTACTGTCATTAAATTTTTGCATTTCTGTATAAACTTTATCTGGTTTTTCACTTAAATATAGCATAACCGAATATCCTAGATATCTAAATATTAATATGCAAAGTATTATAATAATTGCATATATTAAAATTTTAATTTCTTTATTTTTTCCCATTAGTCTTTTTCTTATTAAGCATATTATTATAATAGATGCTACAATTCCTATTATATATGGCATAAGTAATGTTCCAAAAATCCATGCATATATCACAATATTCAGTAATAACATAAACTTCCCTCTCTTTTAAAAACTGCTATAAATTATACATTAAAAGGCAAATAATTTCAAATTATCTGCCTTTACAAATTTTATATAAACTCTACCATATCTTTTAAATCTTTGCTCACGTTGTGTAAAGGATTTTTCCACCTACAATTAATTTTATTTATACGTTCTTCCCACAGCAATTTTTGTATTTCTTCCCACTTCCACAAGGACATGGGTCGTTCCTACCTACTTTTGGTGCTGTATTTATAACTGTAGTTACTTTCCCAGAAGTTCTAGGTGGTTCATTTCCATCAACTTTCATAGTGTCTTCAAAGCCTTCTCCTGTAATCTTTACAGAACTTGTTCTTTGTAAATTTTGTTCTCTTTTTCTAGCGTTCATCAAGAATTTAACAACGTCAGTTTGAATATCTAAGTTCATTTGATCAAACATGTCTGCCCCTTCAATTCTATATTGAACAACAGGGTCTTTTTGACCATAGGCTCTAAGTCCAATGCCATCTTTTAATTCATCCATTGCTTCAATATGGCCCATCCATCTCTCATCAACAATTTTAAGTGTAATAACCCTTTCTAATTCCCTCATGTTATTTTCGCCAATCACTTGCTCTTTTTCTTCATAAATTTTATGAGCCTTTTCTATAATTTCATTAGCTACTTCTTCAGGTTTCACTCTGCTATTTTTTATACTATCTAAATCATATATTCCATAAATAACTTTTACATCTTGCAATAATGCTTCTACACTTGCATTATCTAAGTTTGCCAAGTGTTCTTGTACTAAACCTTCAGCCAAAGAGTCTATCATATTTAAAACATAGTCTTTTAAGTTTTCACCATTTAATACTTTTCTTCTTTGTTCATAAATTGTAGTTCTTTGAATATTCATAACGTCGTCATATTGAAGGACATTTTTACGTATACTAAAGTTTCTACTTTCAACTTTTTTCTGTGCAGATTCTACTGCATTAGAAAGAATTTTAGATTCTAGTGGCATATTTTCATCAGCACCAAGTGTATTATATACTCTTGTTATAGCATCTCCACCAAATATTTTCATCAAATCATCATCTAATGAAATATAAAATCTCGATTCACCTGGGTCCCCTTGACGTCCACTACGTCCTCTTAACTGATTGTCAATTCTTCTTGATTCATGTCTTTCAGTACCAATTATTTTTAGTCCGCCACTTTGTAGTACCTTTTCTTTTTCATCTTTGATTTCTTTACTAAATTTTTCTTCTAATTCTTTGAATTTCTTTCTTGCATTTAGTATTTCTTCATCTTTAGTTTCATTAAATGCAGTTGCTTGTTCTATTTGTTCTTCTGAATATTTTTGCTTTCTCATTTCTTGTTTTGCTAAATATTCACTATTTCCGCCAAGCATAATATCAGTACCACGACCAGCCATATTAGTAGCAATTGTAACAGCACCATATTTACCTGCTTGTGCAATTATTTGAGCTTCTTTTTCATGGAATTTTGCATTTAATACTTCGTGCTTAATTCCTTCTTTTTTTAGTAAATTGCTTAATTTTTCTGATTTTTCAATTGAAACAGTACCTACTAACACAGGTTGACCTTTTTCGTGGCTTTCTTTAATGTCGTTAATAACTGCTCTGAATTTTGCAGCTTCATTTTTATAAATAATGTCATGGTGGTCATTTCTTATCATTGGCTTATTTGTTGGTATTTCAATAACATCTAAATTATATATTTCTTCAAACTCTTCTTCTTCTGTCATTGCAGTACCAGTCATACCAGACAATTTATTATACATCCTAAAGTAATTTTGGAAAGTAATTGTTGCTAGTGTCTTAGATTCATCAGCTATTTTAACATGTTCTTTTGCCTCAATAGCTTGGTGTAATCCATTATTATATCTTCTTCCATACATAATTCTTCCTGTAAATTCATCTACAATTAGCACTTCCCCATCTTTTACAATATAATCAATGTCTTTTTTCATAATGCCATGTGCACGCAAAGCTTGATTTACATTATGCACAATTTCAGAATTCTCAATATCATTAAAGTTTTCTAATCCAAATTCTTGTTCAGCTTTTTTAATACCTTTTTGTGTTAAAGATGCAGACTTTGCTTTTAAGTCAACAATATAATCATAATTTTCATTATCTTCTGCTTGTTCTTCATTTTTTATATCTTCTTCAACTATAACCTTTGGAGTTAATTTTCTTACAAAATTATCAGCTCTTTTATATAAGTCTGAAGATTGTGTACCACGTCCTGAAATGATAAGTGGTGTACGTGCTTCATCAATTAAAATACTATCAATCTCGTCCACAATGGCGTAATTTAATTCTCTTTGAACTAATTGTTCTTTATATATAACCATATTATCTCTTAAATAGTCAAAACCAAACTCATTATTTGTACCATATGTTACATCAGCATGATAAGCTGCCCTTTTGGCTTCTGGCTGCATACCTGCAATAACAAGACCGACGCTTAGTCCTAAAAATCTATATACTTTACCCATCCACTCGCTATCTCTTTTAGCAAGATAGTCATTAACTGTAATAACATGTACGCCTTTTCCTGTTAATGCATTTAGGTAAACAGGAAGTGTTGCAACTAATGTTTTTCCTTCACCTGTTTTCATTTCAGCAATTCTACCTTGGTGCAAAATAATTCCACCAATCAACTGAACATCAAAATGCCTCATACCTAAAACTCTTTTAGAAGCTTCTCTTACTACTGCAAAAGCTTCTGGAAGTATATCGTCTAGTGTTTTTCCATTAGCTAATTGCTCTTTAAATTCTGCAGTTTTGGCTTTTAACTCTTCATCTGTCAATTTTTGAATTTCTGGTTCAAAATTGTTTATTTTTTCTACAATAGGTTTTAATCTTTTAACTTCTTTTTCGCTATACGTTTTAAATAGTCCCATTAATTTTATTTCTCTCCTTTTCAATAATTGTCTAACATATAATAACACTTTTTACTTAAAACCGCAACCCAGAAAGCAAAACTTATTGATTTTGAAATCATATTTTAAATATTTTATACATATGTTTTACTAAGTTTAATTAAAAGGTGGTATATATGTTTATTTATAATTTAAAAGTTGATGGAAATAAGCTTGGTAAAATATTTTTGGGAATTTTATTGGTAGTTATTCTAATTATTACAGCTGTTGTTTGTTATAGGATTTTGGCAAATAACTTTTTTAAAACCAATGATAATTTAAAACTTAATGAAGTTCAGGAGTTAAGCGTTAGTAATTATACAAATGTTTTAAAAGCAGTCCATGAAAATACTGATAACTACATAAATCAAAAAATAAAATTTTCTGGATATGTGTATCGTTTAATAGATTTTAAGCAAACTCAATTTGTTTTAGCAAGGGATATGATTATTTCTTCAGATTTTCAGACTGTTGTTGTTGGCTTTTTGTGTGAATACGAAAATTCTATGCAATATACAGATAATTGCTGGGTTGAGATTGAGGGAAAAATTACAAAGGGAGATTATCATGGCGAAATCCCAATAATTCAAATTGAGAAAATTAAGGAAATAGAAAAGCCATCTGATGAATATGTATATCCACCAGACGACTCATTTGTAACTACCTCTACAGTTTTATAATTATCTTTCAAAAATGGATTTAAAAACTCCCTTATCTATTAGAGTTGAAAATATATTTTTTAAGATTATTAATAAGATTGGGCCTATTACCATACCTAAAACTCCAATGAATTTGAAGCCTGTATACATTGCAATTAGTGTAAATATTGGGTGAATTCCAATCTGTCCACTTACAATTTTAGGTTCTATAAATTGCCTTACAATGGACATAATAGCCCATAATACTAATATTGCAATTGCTAAAGTAAAATCCCCTGTACATGCACATATAATTGCCCAAGGTATCATAACAGTACCAGAACCAAATATTGGCAGTAAATCCACAAAACCTATAATTAATGCCATTAATAATGGATACTGAACATTTAAGCCAACAAAATTAAAAATATATAATCCTATTAAAGATATAACAAATGAAATAAATACTAATATAAGTTCAGCTTTTAAGTAGTTTCCAAGTGTTTTTGTTAAATCTTTTAAATGTATACCTATTTGTTTTACCCAAGATTTTGGCATGTGATGTTCTAATTGGTCAATCATATATATTTTATCTACACACATAAAATATAGAGATAAAAGAGTTACAACTGCATACACTCCTATTGTTGGAATTGAAGTTAAAAAGTTGATTGCAGCAGTTAGGGCATTTTTTGCCCACTCGGTAACAGTTCCTAAGAATTCTGTGGCAGACGACTGAACTGCTTCTAATATATTTTCTGGAATATTTAATTTTGTAAAATCAATATTGGCAAATAAATCTTGAACTAATTTATACCCTTTTTCAAAATATTCATTTAAGCTTGTTAATAAATTAGATGCTTCAGATATTAATGTCACACCCGCCCAGATTAATAGCCCTACAATTATGATGATTGCAATAACAAAAACTATAATGGAACTTGTTTTTCTTTTTAATTTGGTCTTTTTCATTATAAAGCGAATACATGGTTCTAGTATTAATGATAATATAAATGCAATTAAAAATGGAAGGTAAAAAAATGCTAGCTTAAATCCCAAATAAACACCTAGGATTGATAAGGCTAATATTAGGATATTTTTAAGCACTTTCCCCCAATAGTTCATATCAATAACCATATGTAAGTTTTCCTCCTCTATTTTGATATATGTATTATAAATTATTTTATTTACAATTACAACTGTTAATTAAAATTTAACAATAAATGCATTTATAGTGCCACCTTTTTAGACTTAAAAATAAGTCGGAGGAAAAGATAAAAAAGGTAGCACTATAAATACAAATATTACATTTTATTCAGCATTTTTATCATCACAACCACAGATATTATTTAAAGTATTGCTAACACATTTATCATCTATTTTTTCATTTTTAGCTAAATCTCCCAATGTTAAAATTCCTACAATTTTGTTATTTTCTAATACAGGAATTCTTTTTACTTGGTTTTTAGACATTAAATTTTCAACTTCAGTAATATCAGCATCACTCGAGCAACAACATGGATTACATGTCATAATATCAGTTATCGGTGTAGTTTTAGGATCTTTATCACAGGCAATACACCTTAAAATTATATCTCTATCTGTTACTAAACCTACCAAATTTTTGTCATTATCACATACAGGTACACAGCCAACATGTTCATCACACATTATATTAGCACAGTCTTTTACAGTATTTTGAGTAGTAGCATAAAATATTTCATTACACATACAATCTTTAACTTTCATAAATACACCAACCTTTCTATAAAATCTTTACAATTTTATTATTACCTAAAAAAAGAAAGATATACACTTTATTTTTGTATATCTTTACAATTTTTACCATTTTTAATTTTAATATTCTAAATAATTTGGATAATTTCTTGGTTCAATTCCAGGTCTTCCATTTGGATAAAATGGACCTGAATTCATCCCTGGGCGTGGTGGAAAAGGTGGACGTGGATTTTCTGGTCTATTACTTGGTCTGTTTCCAAATAATTTAAGCAATATCAAGATTTTAATTAAATCTCTTAAATCTGAATTTGTTCTTCTTGTTTCAATGTTTCTTTTTTCTACTTCCTGCGTTCTATCTTTGCTACCTTCTCGTGAAGTTCTATTCTCCTGCCTTACCTGTTCCCTATCTCCTCTTCTTTGACTTGCACTATTATTACTTTCTGATTTTACAGTATCCACCCTAACATTAACCACTGTGCTTGTATCTTCAATTGCTGAATACACTTCATCAGTCATTTTTTCTATTAATTCCTTGGTTATTTGCTGTGTGTTTGTTTCACATACCTTGCAAACCATAGGATATACCAAATGGTAAATTTCTGGGTAACAAGCCTTAATTTCTTCATCTGTGATGCTTGAATTCACTTGATTTTCTAAACAATATGTATCCTGAAAATTTTGATTATTTCTAAAGTTATATGATTCATAAACATTAGGAACATTTGCTGGATACCCCAATACTTGACGCATATAATCTTCATAACTTTGATAATACATATGATACCTCCCTTTTTAATCTAATGTATCATATGTATTTTTGTTATATAGTGTTACTCTTATATTTCATTAACTAATTTTTTAAATAAATTGCCTCTTTCTTCAAAATTTTTAAACATATCAAAACTTGCACTCGCTGGTGAAAATAGAACAATTTCATCAGGTGTTGCAATTTCATATGCCTTATCTACAGTTTCTTTTAATGTATCACAATAATATATTTCCATTTCCTTATGTTCAGCTTTTAATTCATTACTTACCGCTTCATCGATTTTTTTTGCAGTAGCTCCCATCAAAATTAATTTACTAACATTTTCCACAATAGGTTTAGCAATTGGCGTATAATCTAAATGCTTGTCATATCCCCCTGCAATTAGCACAATTTTTTCATCAAAAGATTTTAATCCAGCAATAGTTCTACTTGGAGAAGTACCAATAGAATCATTATACCACTTGACTCCATTAATTTCCCTTACAAATTCTAAGCGATGCTCCACACCTTTAAATTTCCTAATAGCTTCAGCTTGTATTTCTGGTTCGACTAAACTTTTTGTTGCAGCTATTGTAGCACAAATATTTTCGTGATTATGCTCTCCTTTTAACAAAATATCCTTTGTATTTAAAATATGCCTTCTTAATTTATTTTCACATGATTTTACAATTCCATTATCACATATAATGCCATCATCTAATTTTTCTTTTCTACTAAAGTAAATTACTTTTCCATTTGCCTCTGATCCAAACTTTTTAGTAATTTCATTATCATAATTAATAACTAAAATGTCTTTTTCTGTTTGATATTTAAAAATATTTTTCTTAGCTTCTATATATTCTTCATATGATTTGTGAATATCCAAATGGTTAGGAGAAATATTAGTAATAACACTAATATGTGGAGAAATTTGCATATCCATTAATTGAAAACTACTAAGCTCTAGAACCACAATATCATCAGGTGTCATTTCTTTTACCTTTGTAAATAAAGGTATTCCCACATTTCCACCTAAATAACAATTATATCCTTTTTCTTTTAAAATATAATAAATTAAATTAGTTGTAGTTGTTTTTCCATCACTACCAGTAATTCCTATAATTGTTCCTGGGCAAGTTTGCATTAGCATTTCAATTTCAGAAGTTAATATTGCCCCTCTATTTACTTCTTCTAACACTTCTGGTGTATCTGGTCTGCAGCTTGGAGAACGGAATATAACAGCAAAATTTACTAGTTCTTTTAAAGAATCTTTGCCAGTATATAACTTAAAATTATAATCATTTATCTTTTTTACTGCATTTGCATCTAATTTCTCTACTTCTCTTTTGTCAAATACAGAAACTGAACAATTCAAATTATATAAATACTCTAATAAAGGAATATTACTTACACCTAGGCCTATTATTGCTACTTTTTTGCCATTTATAAATTGTTCAAATTCTTTTAATTTTTTATTTACAAATTCCATTTTGTTATACTTCCTCCTTAAGGCAAATATGTTCTAATACTTTAGTTACGGAATCTTCAATTGTTTTGCAATCTGTTATATCAATTACAGTTGTTTTATCATATACCTTATAAAATCCTGCTTTTTCCTGTAATTCATCTCTAGTTATAATATTTTGTTTTAGCTCTTCTAAATCTACTTTCCCTTTATATTGTATGCTCTTTCTTCTTATACGTTCTTCTAAAGATGCTTTGATTAAAAAATGATAATCTAAACCAGGATAAATTTGCATTAATGCCCTTCCAGAAACGATTACATTATATTTTGTTTTAAAATTATCTATTAAATTTCTTGCAAATTCAAATAATTTTTCATTATTTGCAACTGTTCCAACTTTAGAAACCGCTAATGAAGCTTCAGCAGATTGTAATTTTTCTTCTTCTATTTTCTTTCCATTAATGTAAAAATTTGTAATGTTGTTTTCTAGTGCAAGTTCTACTTTTAATTTATCCATAACATCTTTTATATCAATTTCTTTTATATTTTGCTTCATTTTTTCTAAATCTATTCCATAATGCATTAAAGCATATACAATTGCGCGATATAAATTTCCACCTTCTAACAAAATACTATTTGGAATTTTTTTTAATAATTCTTTGCAAATTGTAGTTTTCCCAGCTCCAACATATCCTTCAATTCCTATTACAATATTTTTCATTTTTATTTCACCTTTTTCTTTAAATATTTTTACCAATTATATATCAGCTATAAAAAAAAGTCCAGTTTATATTTTTTGTATATTTTTTAATTTTTTTGCACACAATATTATCGTAAAAAGAAATGGAGGTGCTTTTTTATGTCAGAAAATCAAAATAAACAAAACAAAAATAACAACAAGAATAACAATAAACAAAATAATAACAAAAATGAGAGAAATAACAATAATAATGATTGTAAATAACCTTACTTCTTTCTTAAAAAAGCTAACTTATGTGAAGTTAGCTTTTTTCAATATATTTTTTTAAAAATTTCCCAGTATAGCTTTGCTCGTTTTTTACAATTTGTTCAGGAGAACCTACAGCTATTACTTGTCCACCTTTTTCTCCGCCTTCTGGTCCTAAGTCAATTATATAATCTGCTGTTTTTATTAAATCCAAATTATGTTCTATAACTATAATGCTATTTCCAGTATCTACTAATCTTTGCAAAATATCCACTAATTTATGAACATCTGCAATATGTAATCCTGTAGTTGGCTCATCTAAGATATATAGTGTTTTGCCTGTTGCTTTTTTAGATAGTTCTGTTGCTAATTTTACACGTTGCGCTTCACCACCTGATAGAGTTGTAGAAGGTTGACCTAATTTTATATATCCAAGTCCAACATCATATAATGTTTGGATTTTTGATTTAATCCTTGGAATATTTTCGAAAAATATTAATGCTTCTTCAACTGTCATATCTAATACGTCAGCAATTGTTTTACCTTTATATTTTACTTCTAAAGTTTCCCTATTATATCTTTTCCCTTTACATACTTCACATGGCACATAAATATCTGGTAAAAAATGCATCTCTATTTTGTGCACACCATCGCCATTACAAGCTTCACATCTACCGCCTGTAACATTAAAACTAAAACGCCCTTTATCATATCCTCTCATTTTAGCTTCTGGGGTTGTTGCAAAAATGTCTCTAATCATGTCAAATACTCCCGTATAAGTTGCAGGGTTTGAACGTGGTGTTCTTCCAATTGGTGATTGGTCTATATTAATAATTTTATCTATATTTTCTAATCCCTTAATTTCTTTGCATTTTCCAGGTCTTTCATTAGAACCATAAATTACATTTGCTGCTGTTCTATACAATATTTCATTTACCAATGTACTTTTTCCAGAGCCAGATACACCTGTTAC
>CALXVE010000027.1 GCA_944391885.1 uncultured Clostridia bacterium
TTTATATGTTCCAGTAATCGGATTATTATTTATATATACTGGTTTATTTTGTCTATTAGCACTTGGAATATTTATTATAATTATTGTCTTGTCCTCTATTTTCGCTACTTCTACGTAGTCATCATTTAATATATTACAGCTTACTTTTTCACTATTATTTATAGTATTCCAAAAATCTTTTAAAATATTATTTGTATTTTCAACACCTTCTAAAGAACATATTTTAGTTTCTTTATCTTCTTTTATTCCTAAAATAATTACTCCGACCTCTTGTATTTGCAAATGAAGAGTATGTTTCCCATAATGATTTTGGTAATTTTTTATAAGATTCCTTAAATTCTACTTCTCTATGTTCCCCTATATTTAATAAATCTATAATTTGTTGTTTATTCATAAGCTTATCACTCCTTAATTCTGGCAACTGCTGTTGCCAAATTTATTATAACATCTATTTCCAAATTTTTCATTAAAATATTTAAAAAAGTCAATTTTTTACATTTCTAATTTGGTCAGACACATCTGACCAAATTAATATTTCATTGATAAATAACTTCATTTAAAACAATTTCCTCAGCTCTATTTTTAATATTATTCATTCTTGCGACCCACTCTAATTGATTATTTGCTTTTAGTTCTTCATTTACATTTTCTTTTTCTGCTATTTGTTTTATTAGAATATCTAACTTTTCCTTGCACTCATCTTCAATATCTAGTAAATAACTTTTCAATTCATTACTTAATAACATTTCTGTATATTCTGGTATTTTATATTTCTTCATATAGTTTAGTTTTAGTCTTCCATACTTTCCTATATATCCTGTTCTTATAGCTTTTGGTATTGTTATATTAGGTATATAATAATCTCCAACTAACCTATATTCAATTCCTGTTCTTTCATCTACAAATTTTTCTTTTAATTCTTTATTCTCCATAAATTTAAATCCTCCATCTTCTATTAATTATTAATTTTGTTTTTTTATTATAAAATCAAAAAAAGATGAAATTGTATTTATATTTTTTACAATTCATCTTCTAAATATGTGAAAATTTTATAATTTACTAAATTGTTTGTAGGAGGAAACCTTTGCTATTACTACATTTTAATTTTTCGTCATAAGAGAACAAAATTGTTACGACTAGAGCTACTAGGGTGATGCCTGAGTGGTGAAAGTTGGGATGTGAGAAGTGGTTTTTGAGTGATGAGATGTGGGATGTGTGAAGTGAGCAATGTTGTGTGCAAATTCCTAATTTTTTTGCTTTTGCATTTGTTTTCTCTTTTCTGTTCATTTGAATTTTCCTCCTTAAAATATTTTTATCTTAACTTTTAATTTAAAATTTCAAATGTTCCTAACATTTGACTAAAGTCTTCTACTGATATCTACACAATTTTTAATAGAACATTTCTCTTTATTTTCTTTTTCAGCTTGTGTCCATCACCCCTTTTTGCACACAAAAAGGACGGGCTATTTTTTTGCATAGTCCATCCTTTAAATTTTTATATTTTATATATATTTTTTGTACTAAAACTAAACCTAGGTTTTCACTAGATACTATACCATCTTGTGTAATTTTCTCTGTAGAGTTTGCCTTCCAAGTTTGCAAATTCCATGTTCTGTAGAATATGGCTCTCTCTCTCTCTCTCTCTCTCTCTCTACAGCGCCAAGGGTTTTAGCGTTTGTCATCTTTTGTATTCTCCCTCCTAGATAATTAGATGTTAGATTATTAGTGTATTAGATTATCTCTAACCTCTAACTTCTAATCTCCAACTTATAGCTAATTATACCCTAACCTTCTAGTAAAGTAAATACTTTTTTTCATTTTTCTGTATAATAATCTAAAGAAGCGTCCCAAGTCACCCTATTTAGGGTTGCTGAGAACCGTCCCCAACAAAGATACCCTATTTTCAAAAATTAGCTTAATTGTATTTATAAACTCATCTTCTATGCCTATTAGGTGTATTTCTATTCTTTCCGGTAGCATTGTAAGCAGTGTATTTAGCGCAAAATCATTAGAAGAAAATGAAATATCTGATAAATATTTTGCATTTAAAATATTATCTGAAACTGACACTATATTTTCATTATCATCTAATATAACTGATTCACCATTTACATATATTAAGTGGAGTACATCACATCCTGAAGGCTTAGAATTTACGTAAATTCTAAGTAGATTAATAAATTCAGTATATTCCCTATCTATTATAAATTGATTTACAGCTATATCTATAATGTTATCTAAGTAACTAACATATTCTTTCAAGCGAAAATATACAAAACCTTCTAATATCATAGATTTATTTTCTTTTAGGTATTCATATGCAGCTTTTTCAATTATTTTCAATCTATCTTTTTCATCATCTTCCATAATTTCTATGCATGCTTTAAGTATTTCTGTTCTTTCATATTCATTAAAATAGAAATAATTATAATTAAGGATTTGTTTTATTAGTTTTTCCTCATAGAACTCTAAAATTACTTCTGTAATAAGTTCACTTAAAAAGCTCAAAAATTTTTCATTATCTTTTCCCTGATAATGAATAATTACATTCTCATAAATCTTAAATTTATTTTTTGAGTAAACTAGTTCTTCAAAATTAATTTCTTTAATTCTTTTTAGTAGATAATCTAAAATATTATCGTTGTTTATTTTTATGCAAAAAGAGTTCATGCTATTTTTTCTCCTTTCAATTAGTATTATCTACTAAAATTGCTTTGATATACATATTTTATTCTTTTAATGTAAAAATGGTAACATGTTCTAATATTATTTAAAAAACAAAAAAACAATACTTAAATATAATATTAAGTATTGCTAATTTTTTATTGTATAGTAAAATTAACCTTTTTTTCTTAACATTCTATGGTATTTTTCCATATACAACAATATGAATTTTATTATTTTTTTGCTTCAGCCACTTTATTATTTTCTAGCATTCTTTCTCTCTTTGCTGTTACAATGGTGATTACTATTACATATATTGCCAACCCAATTGGTGTTACTAATCTATTTACAGGAATTCTTAAGATGGCTAAAATGCTTAAATATACTGCTTCTGAAGCTAATATTGCTAATATATATACTCCCAATGTCCTTAAAATTCCAATTTTTCTAAAACGAACAATGGCATAAATTAATATAATACCCATACTAATTCCAATTGGTACTAAATATGGCATTATTATGCTTGATAATCTAACTTTTGGCTGATATGTAACTGTAACATCTGCTCCTTCTTCTGGCAATTCATATGTTTCGTTAATTTTTGCAGTAAATTCATCTACTTTTTCATCAATGTTTTCAATATCTTGCGATATTGTAAGACTAAACATATCTCCAAAATATTCTACCTGTCTTATTATTGTACGATTTGTTTCGAATATTTCTTTTGCCATTTGTTCAATTTCATCATGGTTATATTCTTTTCCCAAATATACATCAATTCTTATATTTTTGCTATAAATAATATCTGCTTTTAGTCCCATTGTTGCAATAACAATAGTTCCTGCCACAATAATACAAACTAAAAGAATATAAAATATTTTTTTCTTCATAACTATACCTCTTTTTCTTCTACTTATTCTTTCTTATATCTACGATTAAAGTTTTTGTTATAATTAAATTGCATAGTAAAATAACTAAAAGTCCCCAGAAAATTATCATGCCAAAACTAAATATTGGAAGCCATCCTGCAAAACATAACACCACTGCTGTAATTAGCACAGGAATAATTATAAAAATGGTTTTAATTAAAGCTTCTTTAAATAGAGATGATGTCTCATCTTTTTTTATTAAGCTTAATAAATAAACCGTAAAAATATAATCTAGTACAATAGAAATAACTATTGCAACAATTCCTTCCATTGTTAATACTACATTAGTATATCTTAGTACTAATAGTAATGTAGCAATATATCCAATTAGTGCAATACTTGCTAAAAATCCATCTTTTCTATATTTTATTATTAAGAAAATAACACCAATTAGTATAATAGCTAACAATGTAATTGCTGGAATATAAAACATATCCTTAGTAATATCTGACATTACATGCATATTTTCTTGAATATTATAGACAAGTGGTAAGTCTTCTGTATTTAGTAATACTGCTAAATTTGATGCTTCTTGTAAATAACTATTAATAGCCTCATTATCAGTAGTTGCAGTACCTATTGACATTTGAATAATACCATTTGAGATTTCACTTTCAAAATATGTAGTTAATAATGTGGTATCATCAATTTTTAGGCTAATATTTTTTGTATTTTCATTTCCTTCTTCATCAGTTGTCTTTATATATGTGTTAGTAATATCTTTAAAAATTTGTGTTCCTTCTTTATTTAGTTCAATATTTAAGTATATAGCTGTACCTGTATCAACATATGAATATCCAACTTGTGCTTTCTTTACATGGCTTTTATTTAGTAATTCTTCACCATCATTATTAACAACTGTAAACTTTCCTGGAATAGTCAAGTATGAACAAATCAAATCAGTATTATCATTTTCCGGTAGTTCTATATAAATAGTTCCATTTGTTTCATCTTCTCTTATTATGTAATCAGATACTCCCATCTCATTTAATCTTTTTTCCATAATATTTTTAGATTTGTTATAGTTGTCAACTATTAGGGCTTCTTTAGGGTTAACAGGTTCCTCTTTTGTGGTAGTATCTTCTCCTTCTTCTTCTACAACATTTCCATCTTTATCATAAATTACAGTGTTGTTAGACGTGTCTACCACTAAGCTTACTCTTCTTCCACCTTCTAAATCCATACCAAGTTTATATTCTGATACAATATTTTCAAAAGATTTACCTTTTTGAATAAATATTCCTCCGAATGAAATAAGAGATATTAAAATAATAAATAAAATAACTAATGCTACCTTTAATTTTTGTTCTATTTTCACTTTTCTTCCTCCTAAAATTACAATAATTTTGTATCATTTATAATTAATTCAAACCATACTCCTAAATATTTTGCAGCATGTTTACTCATCATTGTTCTTTCCATAAATATTTCAAAATAGTCTAATACTGGTGATATCTGAGTATCAATTGTTAAGTCCAATGTCACTTTTCTATTTTCTTTATCCATAATAAATTTAGCATCTGTTACTGCATAATTTACTTTATCATGTTTATCAAATGTTGATATATTTTGGTTTACTACCCTATCGCGATGCACATCTGATTTGTCTGCTAGTATTAGTGCCGCAGAAATATCACTTACAGCTGTACCTGTTTGTTCATCATGGTTTCCTATTGCCATCATAATCTCTGTACGTTTATCAGCTTCCATTCCCATATCTTTTAAAATTTCGTATGCCAAAATTGCACCAGAATGTGCATGGTCCACACGATTTACACAATTTCCTATGTCATGCATATATCCAGCAATTTTTGCAAGTTCTATTCTTTCTTCTGGGTAATCTAAGTTTTTTAACACTTCTCCTGCCCTTGTTGAAACAATATTTATATGCCTTACAGAGTGTTCTGTATATCCTAATGCATTTAATTGCTTTTGTGAACTTAAAATGAGTTGTTTAATTTCCTCATTTTGCTTAACTTGTTCTAAAGTTATCAATTTTTTTCCTCCTAATGTTTATCAAAATTCTCAAAATTATCTTTTTTAAGATGTCTTTTTAGATTTTATCCTAAAATTCAAAAAATATCAACTATTTTTATAAATTTTACCAAATCTAGTGAATATTTACTCCAATTATTCCACCAATAACTCCTGCAACAATTCCAACTATTAACATAATAATAGAATACATAGTAATCGAAAAGCCTGCAAAACATATACTTGATGCTAAATAAAGAAGAAAAATATATGTAAATCCAACTGTTCCACCACAAATTAATCCATTTTTCTTTATTTTTCTGCTACTAATAGTACTGCCTGCTAAAATACTAATTCCCGTAATTGTTAGTACAACAGGAACAATTGTATTTTCTGAAATGGTAGTATATGTTAATAAAAGTGCAAAAATTGTTAGTAATACAATTGATAAAACAATAGCTAACATACATCCTTTTATAATACTTAAGATTTTCTTTTTTATTTCACTTTCTTCTGTAATAATATTATTTTTTATGATTTTTTCCACTTAAGCATTCCTCCTTAACATGTTTTTATTCTATTTTATGTTATAATTATAGATTTAAGAACAATGTTAAAAAATAAGAACTTGCTTGATTAAAATTAAGCAAGTTCTTAGTATTTATTTAATTGATTGTTTGCTCATTATTTACAGGATTTTCATTATTTGTAACATTTGTATTATTCTCAATGTCAGTAGAGTTTGTCTCAGCTTCTGTATTTACTTGATTATTACTTGTAGGTTCATTGTTTACATTTGTTTCATTATTTGTATTCTCGTTTGTTTGTTCGTTTCCTTCAGTTGTTGGCTTTATATATGTTTCTATATATGTAATAACATTCATCTCTTGATTATTGTATATCATATGATATGTTTCTTCTCCTGCCGAAATTGTTGAGTATATAGAAGTTAATGCTGTTGGTAACAGTTCATTTCCCTGTGAATCTACTAAGCCATAAAGTTCATCTTTTTTTACAACAATTCCTTCATAATCTGGAATAAGTAAAATATTATTAACTGTCTGACTTGTAGCCGTATTAGTACCTATGCTACAACCCAAATCATCATATTCTACTGGTAAAATATTCTTGCCTGTTTTATCAAATAATCCCCATTTGTTGTTTAATTTTACTGGTATACAATTATCATATAATAAGTATTGATTTTTTATATTGTTACTATTAAATTTACTACTATCTATTCCTATTTGGTCATATTCTAAGTAGACAATAACATTACCAGAATTATTTATAACGCCCTCTTTATTGTTATTTCTCACTAAGTATAATCCTGAGTCTTTATCAATTTGCTTTATTTCATCATATTCAGGACTAATCTTTGTTGTAGAATCGTATGACATTATTCCCATTTTGTTTTCTGCTGTTCGTACAATAAATTCTTTTGTACTTTCAATAAATTCGATACTAGCATATTTTGTACCTAGAATTTCATTTCCAGATAAATCATATACACCATAAAATTCATCAGCATTTTTTACAACAACCATGTTATATAATAAAGCTTTTTGATTGCTAAAATTTGCACCATCTTCCGCAATAGCAGAATTTTCAAATTGTCCAGCCCAATAAGTCACTAAATATGGTAATGTATAAATTACAATTTGATTTTGTTCTTTATTATAGGTAAATGTAATATTAAATGCTGTCTGAGCCCCTTCACTTGTAATATATAAATTTCCATTAATCATTTTTATTGGTTCATCTATAGTAAAATATTCATAGTCTGTCCCATTTGTTAATAATTTATAAATTTTATCTGAATTCATAGTAAATGAGGCTATTTCATTTGCACATTGCACATAACATTTAGTTTGATCTTCTGCATATTGCTTATAATCACCGCTATATGACTCATATCCAACATATGAAGCAAATGCACGAATTGGTACATATACTTTATCATTTTCTATAATTAATAAATCTTCTAATTGATTTTTAGATACTCCATCTATCGAGATTTTTAATTGTGCAGAATCAATATAATACATTAAAACTACTAAACCAATACATAGAAAAAGTAATATTACTAATATTATTCCTATTATCTTCATCCATTTTTTTGCTTTAAGTTGTTCTTCTGTTTCATCATAATTATTTCCAATTAAATCATTCATAACTTTATCCCCCACTTTTTCTCTTACGTTTTATTCATAGCCGTATTGTTTATAAAATTCATTTTTAAAGTTTAGCAAATTATCACGTTCTATTTCTATTCTAACTCTTTCCATCAATTTAGTCAAGAAGTATAAATTATGAATTGATAATAATCTTACTCCTAATATCTCATTTGTCTTTACTAAATGTCTAATATATGCTCTTGTATAATTTTTGCATGTATAGCAATCACAATCAGGGTCTAGTGGCCCCCAGTCTCTTTCATATGTAGCATTTCTAACAACTACTTTTCCATGCCAAGTCATGGCAGTACCATTTCTTGCAATTCTAGTAGGAAGTACGCAGTCACACATATCTATTCCAGCTAGCGCTGCCTCTATTAAATAATCCGGTGTGCCAACACCCATTAAATATCTTGGTTTATTTTCTGGCATTAATGGTGCTGTGTAATATAGCATTTTTAGAAATTCTTTTTTTGGCTCCCCTACACTAATTCCGCCAATTGCATATCCAGGAAAGTCTAAATCTATTAAATCCTTTGCAGATTGCTTTCTTAAATCCTCATAAAAGCCACCTTGTATAATTCCAAATAATGCTTGCTTGTCTGTTGTAGTATGTGCCTCTTTGCAACGCTTTGCCCACCTTGTTGTTCTTTCCATTGACTGTTTTGTATATTCATGAGTTTCTGGGTATTTTACACACTCGTCAAAAGACATTATGATGTCTGCCCCAAGTGCTTCTTCAATTTCCATTACTTTTTCTGGTGAAAAAAAGTGTTTACTTCCATCTAAATGTGATTTGAATTCCACACCTTCTTCTGTAATTGTTCTTAAATCACTTAGGCTAAAAACTTGGAAACCACCACAATCTGTTAGAATTGGTCTATCCCATCTCATAAAATTGTGTAATCCACCTGCTTCTTTTACAAGTTCATGTCCTGGGCGTAAATACAAATGATATGTATTTGATAAAATTATTTGTGCACCTATTTCTTTTAATTCTTCCGGTGTCATAGATTTAACTGTAGCCTGCGTTCCAACCGGCATAAATACTGGAGTTTGTATATCTCCATGTGGTGTATGCACAATTCCACGCCTTGCACCTGTTTTACTATCTTTATGTAATAATTCATATGTTACTGCTGGTTTGCTCATATTTTCCCCCTTATTTTATAAACATAGCATCTCCAAAACTAAAGAAACGATACTTTTCTTTTACAGCTTCGTTATAAGCTTTCATTATAAAGTCTTTACCTGCTAAAGCAGATACTAGCATAATTAAAGTAGATTCTGGCAAGTGAAAGTTTGTAATTAAGCAGTCCAAACATTTAAATTTATAGCCCGGATAAATAAAAATACTAGTATCTCCTTCTGTTTCTTTAACCATACCATTTTCATCACCAATTGTTTCTAATACTCTACATGAAGTTGTTCCTACTGCAATTACTCTGTGACCTTCTCTTTTTGCTTTATTAATCTTTTCTGCATCTTCCTTCTTAATGTAAAAGTGTTCCGAGTGCATATCATGTTCTTCTACGTTTTCTACTTTTACCGGTCTAAATGTTCCTATTCCAACATGTAATGTTACATTTGCAATTTCCACACCTTTTGCTTGTATTTGTTTTAGCAGTTCTTCTGTAAAATGTAAGCCTGCTGTTGGTGCAGCTGCTGAACCTTCGTATTTTGCATATACAGTTTGGTATCTATCTTTCTCTTTTAATTTTTCATGTATATATGGTGGTAGTGGCATCAAACCTATTGCATTTAATATTTCATTAAAAATGCCATCATATTCAAATTTTATTTTTCTACTTCCACCCTCTAATTTTTTTAGAATTTCAGCTTTTAATAATACTTTTGGGTTTTCTTTGTTTTCAAGAACTCCTTCGCCAAAAATAACCTTAGTCCCAGGCATTAGTTTTCTTCCTGGTTTTACCATTACTTCCCATGTGTCACCTTCTATTCTATGTAGTAGTAAAAATTCCACATGTGCTCCAGTTTTTTCTTTTACTCCATACAAACGAGCAGGAATAACTTTGGTGTTATTCCTGACTAAACAATCTCCTGGTTCTAAATAATTAATAATATCCTTAAATATTTTATGTTCTATTATTCCATTTTTTCTATCCAATACCATTAGTCTAGATTCATCCCTATTTTCTATAGGTACTTGTGCTATTAGTTCTTTCGGTAAATCATAGTTAAAATCCGATACTTTCATTTTTTGCTCCTATTTTTAAGCTTCATTTGCTTCGCCTTTATTAATTAGATTTCCTGCTCTGTAAAAAAAGCTACGAATAATTTCAATAATATTTTCTGGCTCATCTAAATAATCTAGCTCTAATCCGTAGTTAAAGTTACTTTCATGCACAGGCTTATATGTATATATTTCTGGTGGCAAACCAATTTTTTCTCCATTATATTCAATTTCTTTATTCATATAATCACTATACCACTTTTTCTGCCCTTCAATTCTATCTTCTGAATATCCATATTTAGCATATTCATGTAAGTCTGGAACTTCATACCCATATGCAATTGAATTTCTTTCTAATGTGTGCAAAAACTCATGAAGATATACTTCTTCCGGAAAAGTGTTATAATTGTAATTATATTTATAAATAAGATTTGATTCGCTATCTGGAAGCCTTATATTTGAATATCCTATGCCATAATATTCCATTCCACCAAGTCCAACCCAATCATTTGTTAAAGTTGTATTTCCTTCTTGTATATCTGCCATCCTTATACCTACATAAATATAATCATATTCATTTTGCTCTACATATGAATTTATATATTCATATACATCATCTGGAGAAATGTAATATCCATTTTCTTCATCATAGGAAACAGTTTTTATTGGTTCTTCTATAATGTGTAAATCATAATTAACTCTAATTTTATTATTACTCATGCTAGAAATGGAATTTTTAAATCTGGCTAAATTATTCTTTAAATCTCGAATATCTGTATCTGACATTTGTAAATTTACTCTTTCTGTTTTTCCATTTACTTCTACATTTACATCAATTTTCGGAAATATAAAACAACCAAATTTCCAATTATTATCTTCAAAAGCTGTTCCAGATTCTATTTTAAAGTCTGAAAACCATGCTGTGCCTTTTGTCTTTTCTTCAAATCCTCCTAATCTAAAGCCAATATTGATTTCATTTCTATTTTTAGAATTAAACATAAAGGTTATTTCTTGCCAGTCCTGCGTTCCACTTATTCTTATAGATCTTTCTGTGGTGTCTCCAATGCAAATTTGTGCTCCACCAGTTGGTTTATCACTTTCTACATTTTCTACTTTTACTCTGCAAGTTACTTTGTATGGCGTGTTTGGAATTACAGAGATTGTTTTGGAGAACATTGCATCATTATAATCTGTGTTTTCTATTTTATAGCTATCCATTTTTGAGTATTTTACACTATTATCTCTTGTAAAAATGGTTTTGCCTTCTTGTTCTACACTTTTTATATAATCATTGTAATTATATTTGCTATATATTTTGCAAAATACAAATATTGCTAATATCAAAATTGCAATCCAAATAATATTTTTTATAATTTTCATATGTTCTCCCTATCTCCAACCTCTAACTTCTAATCTCTAACTTCCAACTTCTAACTTCTAACCTCTAATCTCTAACATCTAACTTCTAGCTTCTAACCTCTAACCTTTAACCGCCACACTACATTTATGGCAAATTGTTGGGTTTTCTTTATCTTCACCAACAGTTTTAGAATATTGCCAGCATCTTTCACATTTTTGTCCTTCTGCTTGTTCTACTTTTACTGCTATACTTTCTTTTTTCTCTGCTGTTTTTTCTTTAATTTCTAATCCAGAAACAATAAATACTGTCATTAATTGTTCCTGATTTTCTTTTAAGAAATCATATTCTTTTTCATCTGCGAATAATATAACTTTTGCATTTAATGAATGACCAATTACTTTTTCTGCTCTTGCTATTTCTAGTTCTTTTGCAACAATTTCTTTTAATTTCAAAATATGATTCCATTTTTCTTCTAAGTTATGGTCTTCATATTCTGGATTGAAATCCGGCCAATAATTTAACATAATACTTTCTGGATTTTCACCTTTTAAGTGTGGCATATAGCTCCAAATTTCTTCTGCAGTGTAGCAAATCATTGGTGCTAGCATTTTTACCAAGCTATCTAGTATAATGTACATAGCAGTTTGTGCAGAACGTCTTTCTGTCGAGTTCTTCTTAGAAGTATATAGCCTATCTTTTATAATGTCTAAATAGAAATTGCTCATATCTGATACGCAGAACTGATTAATGTCATGATATACTAAATGGAAGTTAAAATCCTCAAAGTTTTGTGTTGTATCTTTTACTAATTGATTTAGTTTTAATAATGCCCATTTATCAATTTCTAACATATCTTTGTATTCCACTGGTTTTTCCGGATCAAAGTCTGATATATTTCCTAAAATATATCTTGCAGTATTTCTGATTTTCCTATATGTCTCACTAATTTGTTTTAATATGTCCCTTGAAAGGCTTACATCTGATTTAAAATCAGAAGATAGAACCCATAATCTTAAAATATCTGCTCCATATTGTTTTATAATGTCTTGTGGGCTTATTCCATTTCCTAAGGATTTAGACATTTTTCTTCCTTCTTCATCTATTACCCAACCATGTGTTAATATATTTTTATATGGTGATATTCCATTTGTTGCAACTGAGGTTAATAATGAGGATTGGAACCAACCCCTATATTGGTCATGTCCTTCTAAGTATAAGTCTGCTGGGTATTGTATTCCTCTTTCTACTAATACTCCTTGATGTGAAGAACCAGAGTCAAACCATACATCCATAATATCTGTTTCTTTTTTGAATTCATGTGAACCACAATGCTCACATGTTGCGTTTTCTGGCATTAATTCTTTTTCATCTAAATCATACCATGCATTTGAGCCTTTTTCTCTGAATATTTTTTGAATTTTAGCAAAACTTTCATCAGTTGCATATTCTTTTTTACAATTTTTACAATAGAATATTGGAATTGGCACTCCCCAGGTACGTTGTCTTGAAATACACCAATCATTTCTATCTTTTACCATACTTGTTATTCTTTCTTCTCCCCAAGTTGGTGTCCATTTTACAGTTTTAATAGCTTTTAAAGTTTCGTCCCTAAATCCATCAACAGATGCAAACCATTGGTCTGTTGCTCTTATTATAATTGGATTTTTGCATCTCCAGCAATGTGGGTATGAGTGGCTAATTTTTTGTGTTGCTAATAAATATCCGTTATCTTCTAGCCATTTTGTAATTGTTTTATTAGATTCATCACAAGAAAGCCCCGCAAATTGCCCCGCTTTTTCTGTCTGATATCCTTTTCCATCTACACATACTATAATATCTAATCCATTTTTTAATCCACACAAATAGTCTTCTTTACCATAACTAGGAGCAGTATGTACAGCACCTGTACCAGTTTCTAACTCAACATTAACTGTATCTTCGCTACCAATAACCACTTTAGAAGTTCTTTCTGCAAATGGATGGTTACACAAAATCCCTTCTAATTCAGCACCTTTAACAGTTTTTACAGTTTTATAATCTGTTATTTTAGAAATAGCCATAACTTTATCTACTAATTCTGTTGCCATTAGCAATTTTTCATTTCCAGTATCTACAACACTGTAATCGAATTCTCCGCCTACTGTAATTCCAGTATTTCCTGGCAATGTCCATGGGGTTGTTGTCCAGATGACAATTTTAGTATCATTGTCTAAAATGCCTTTTCCTTCTGCTACAGGGAATTTAACATATATGGATACATTATCAACATCTTTATATTCAATTTCTGCTTCTGCTAATGCTGTTTCACAGTCAGTACACCAATAAACTGGTTTTAAACCTTTGTATATATATCCTTTTTTATACATTTCTGCAAAAACTTCAACTTGTCTTGCCTCGAATTCGGGTTGTAAAGTAATATATGGGTGTTCCCAATCACCTAAAACACCTAATCTTTTAAACCCTTCTGTTTGTTTGTCCACATATTGCAATGCAAAATCGTGGCAAATGTCTCTAAATTTAGACACACTAATTTCTTCGCGTTTTATTCCCAATGCTTGAATTGCCTTTTTCTCTGTTGGAAGTCCATGTGTATCATATCCAGGAATATATGGAGTATAATATCCTTGTAAATTTTTAAAACGTACCACAGTGTCTTTTAGCACTTTATTCAAGGCATGTCCCATATGTATTTCTCCATTAGCATATGGAGGTCCATCATGTAATACATAGGACTGCTTCCCTTCATTTTTCTTAAGCATTTTTTCATATAATCCATTATCAAAAATTTCCTCTTTGATTTTTGGCTCTTTTTCTGGCAAATTTCCTCTCATTGGAAATTCTGTATTTGGTAAATTTAATGTTTTTCCATAATCTTTCTTTTCTTCTTCCATATATATTCCCCTTTCAATTATTATAAAAGCCACTTCATCCAGTATTAGGACAAAACGGCTTATTTTACTACAAAGTTATGCTGTACCTGCTTTTTTAGTTGTTTTTGCTCTTTTTGCCTTTGCAGGTTGTATTTTTTCAGGTTGTATTTCCCTATTATTATTAATAATAATTTTTGGTGCTTCGCCATTTTCCACAGTTTCTTTAGTAATAATACATTTTTCTATTTTTGGATTAGATGGAATTTCAAACATTATATCCCTCATGATTTCTTCAATAATAGAACGCAAACCTCTGGCTCCTGTTTTTCTTTCTATTGCTTTATCTACTATTTTATCCAATGCATCTTTTTCAAATTCTAGTTCCACATTATCTAATTCAAATAGTTTTTGATATTGTTTTACCAAAGCATTTTTAGGTTTGGTTACAATATCTATTAACGCATTTCTATCTAGTTCACGTAATGTAGCTATTATAGGTAATCTTCCAACAAATTCTGGAATCAAACCAAATTTCAATAAATCTTGTGGTAATAATTGCTCAAATACTTTGTATTTATCTAAATCTTTGCTACTTTCTATTTGTGCACCAAATCCAATAGATTTTTTGCCAATTCTATCTTTTACTATTTTTTCTAATCCTTCAAATGCTCCACCACATATGAATAAGATATTAGAAGTATCAATTTGTATAAATTCTTGATGAGGGTGCTTACGTCCACCTTGTGGCGGAACTGAAGCTATAGTTCCTTCTACTATTTTTAATAAAGCTTGCTGAACTCCCTCTCCACTAACATCTCTTGTAATTGATGGATTTTCAGATTTTCTTGAAATCTTATCAATTTCATCAATATATATAATTCCTTTTTCTGCTTTTTCAACATCATAATCTGCAGCTTGGATTAATTTTAGTAAAATATTTTCAACATCTTCACCAACATAACCTGCTTCTGTTAATGTTGTTGCATCTGCTATTGCAAATGGAACTTTTAATATTTTAGCAAGTGTTTGTGCTAAAAATGTTTTTCCACAGCC
>CALXVE010000028.1 GCA_944391885.1 uncultured Clostridia bacterium
GCCTCGAACAGCTGTCACAATGGTCGCCCACGTAAGGCCTTAAAAATCTCAAAAGAAAGTGTCTAATGCTTTTATTAAATATATTAAGTTTATTTTTGCACAGTTTCTTTTCTTTTAAATAATGCAAATATAAATGTTCCAAGTCCAACAACATAGATAAATAAACTAATATATCCGCCAATATATGGTATGAGTTGTGCAAACCATAGCACTATTGCAGATAAAATTGAAAATAATACTAGTTTACCTTTTGATGGGTTCTTAAATTTATCTGACAAATATTTTCCGATTGCAACACTGAATATAGCAAGTGTTATAGAAAGTATTAAAACATGTACTGCCAATAATGCTAAAGATATATAGCTTAAAAATCCTGTTATAAGGAATATTACTGCAAACATTGGAATTAATATAAATGCTAAAATACCAATACCTGCACTAACATATGGTCTTTTTAATAATGCATAACTTAGTTTTTCTGTAAATTTAGGTGCTAAGAAAATAAAGATTAAAATAACTACTAATACATAAGCAATTGTGGTGATAAATGCTGTAATATATGAAGAAATTATATCCTCTGTGGTAGGTGTAGATGAGTCTGGCGCAGAATAATTTACTTCACCACCAACAGCGTTTTCAGGAAATGTTAATTCTTGTGAAGAAGTATAGTGTAAGTTACCACCAATTAAGCTTTTGGCATTTTCTGGCATTGTAATACTATTTGCAGAAATATAGGCGTCCTTTACAATAGGACCATTTAATACAATATTTTCACCACTAACTTTTAAATCTCGGTAGATATACCCGGTATCTGTTAATTCAAAATTGTTAGAAAGTGCATAAACATCATAAACTTCACCTTTAATTGTTGCAGTGGTCGCTAAAGCAAAGATATTATTATGTATAACTGCATTTTCCTCAATTACTAAATTATTTGTTAAAACAAACAAATCTCCAAGGATTTCTCCTTTAACTGTAACACTAGAGCCCATTGCGAATACATTACCATTTACGGCATTTTCAATAACAACGTCTTGCTGTGTAATGTAAAGGTCCGTGTTAACAATATTTACTACTTGTGTATCATCAACATTTTCCTCAGCTTCACTTGTGGTAACAGGTTCGCTACTAGCTAAAGCAAATGAAGACAAAATTAATAAAAATGATATTACAAAAAGCATTAATTTTTTTGCTATTTTCATAAAGAACCTCCTTAAAATAAATATCTAAAATTAATATATATTAAATAGGCACAAAAGTCAACAATTCTTTTGGCATAAATCACGCAAACAACACTCATCACACTTAGGATTTTGTGATTTACACACATTTCTACCATGCCAAATTAAGATATGGTTGGCATCCTTCCAATATTCTTTAGGAATTTGTTTTAATAAATCCTGTTCAATCTTTTCTGGTTCTTTTTTGTCAGAAAAACCAATTCTGTTAGACAATCTTTTAGCATGTGTATCAACAGCAATTCCCTGCGGGTTATTAAAAGCTTCTAACATAATAACATTTGCACTTTTTCTGCCAACACCAGGAATTGTCATAAGTTCTTCCATTGTATGAGGAACTTTGCCACCAAAATCAGCTAAAATTTTTTGTGAGGCAAGTTTCATATTTTTTGCCTTATTATGGTAAAAACCACATGAGTGGATTAGCCCTTCAATTTGCTCTAAAGGCATATTGGCAAAATCTTCAGGCTTATTATATTTTGGAAAAAATTCCTTTGTTACTTTATTAACCCTCTCATCAGTGCATTGGGCAGAAAGCATAACAGCAATCATCATCTCAAATGGTGTGTTAAAATCTAAGCTACATTTAGCATCTGGATATTCTTTTTTTAATAATTCAAAAATTTTAATTACTTCATCTTTTTTCATCATATCTTGCTACTCCTTACAGCATTATGCTTACTAAATTATATATTATATAACGCATTTTGTAAACTTTAAAAATGTCACTTTTTAAAGCAAATTTAATATAATATTAAAAAGGAGGTAATATTTTATGTTGTGTGCATTAAAAAAGACTATGGGAGTTTGTATGATAGGGTTGGGCCTTGGCATGTTACTTGTTTTATTACTTCCTATATCTGGTTGGTTATTTGTCATAGGTATAGCCATTGTAATTATCGGGCTTGCATGGTTAACATGCAAATGATAAATACATGTAAATTCTACCAAAAGGAGAGTGGAAAGATGAAAATTGTTGTGAAAAAAGTTCCAAAATGCTTGAGGGGAATAGTAAAGCTAATATTTGGAATTAAAGAAAAGTAGTACATAAGTATTACACAAAAAAAGAGGCTATTTACTAATAGTCTCCATTTTCTTGTATTATAATTAAGCTCTAACAACTTTTCCAGAGCGTAAGCATTTTGAACATGCATGAATTGTTTTTGGTTGACCGTTAATAACAGCTTTAACCCTTCTTAAATTTGGTTTGAAAGCTCTAGTTGTTCTTCTGCTAACATGAGAACGAGCAATACTAATTTTATTTCCGTGAGCTAATGATTTTCCGCAAATATCACATTTTGCCATTTAAACGCACCTCCTATACAGCGAAATCTAAAATTGACTATTTATAAGTTTACCATAGTTTTACAAAAATTACAAGGGTTTTTGCAAAAAAATATGGGACCCGTCCCTAATAACCTCTCCTGCTAAAATTAGCCCTGCAACAGATGGGACAAAACTGATGCTTGCAGGAACTTTGGAGTTTTCAGTAAAACTTTTAGGCTCTTCTTTAGAATATACAACTTTTAAATGTTCAATTCCAAGTTTTTTAAGTTCCTTCCTCATAACCTTAGCAAGTGGGCAAACTGAAGTCTTAGAAATATCAGTTACTTCAAACATTGTAGGGTCTAATTTATTACCAGTTCCCATACAGGATATTATAGGAATATTTTTGGACTTTGCAGTTTTGATTAAACAAAGTTTGGAACTAACAGTATCAATAGCATCTATAATATAATCATAATGAGTACTAAAAACCTCATCATTTTTACTCTCATCATAAAAAAGCTTATAAGCTGAAACATTTATATCTGGATTAATTTTTAAATATCTTTCTTTTGCAATTTCAACCTTTGGTTTGCCAACAGTTGTGGTATCTGCAATTAGTTGGCGATTAATATTAGTAATATCAATAATATCATTATCAATTAAAGTAATATTTCCAATGCCACTACGTACAAGAGCTTCTGCAGAATATGAGCCAACACCACCGCAAACCAAATACAGCCACATGTAATTTTTTTAATTTTTCCAAATTTTCTTTTCCAATTAAATATTCAGTCCTATTTAACCAATTTTCCATAAACTACCCTCTCAAAAATAAACTATTTATATTATACATAAAATACAGCAAAAATTCAAATTAAAATAGTATAGAAATTACAGGGTTTTACACAATTAATAAAAGACTAGAGATGTAATATAAATATATGTATATACAAATAACCCGAACTAAAAATTATTTTTTAGTTCGGGTTATTAATTTATATAAATGTAAAGTAAATCTTAAAGAATAATACAAATTAAACCACCACTACCTTCATTTATAATGCGTTCTAAAGTCTCTTGAAGTTTTGCTTGTGCTTCTTCTGGCATTTTTGATAGTTTATTTTGCAATCCCTCATTAACTAACTCATGTAGGTTCTTTCCAAAAATATTTGATTCCCAAATTTTTGTAGGGTCTGATTCAAATTCAGAAAGCAAGTAATTAACTAAATCCTCTGATTGTTTTTCACTTCCAACAATAGGTGATACCTCAGTCTCAATATCTGCTCTTATCATGTGAATACTTGGTGCTTTTGCCTTTAATCTAACTCCAAACCTTGAACCTTGTTTTACCATTTCTGGTTCTTCTAAAATAAGTTCATCAATAGAAGGTGTAACAATTCCATAACCTGTAGCTTTAACTTCCTCTAATGCATATGCAATTTTATCATATTCTTTCTTGGTCTTTGCAAAATTCGTAATAGTGCTAAATAATTGCCCTTCATCATTAATCTCAACACCGGAAATTTCAGTTAAAACCTTGTAGAATAAATCATCCATAAGCTGAATAGAAACATTTACACTACCTTCACCAAGTCTAATTTCATCAAGTGTTGTTTTTGTGATAATTTGAGTGTTCTGAAGCTGGCTTATACCACCATCAACCTGTTTTAGAATATGTATATCTGTAAAAGCAGTTTGAATCTCGGAATATAGTTCCTTTTTAAGCCAATGCTCATCAGATAAACCGTCAACCCATTTTGGAAAATTTAAATTAATAGTTTCAATAGGAAACTCATATAAAATCTTACTGAAAATATAATCAATGTCCTCTAAATCTAAGCGAGCACAATCTGTAGGAATAACTGCAACTCCATATTTATCTTCAAGCTTTTTAGCTAAAGCTTTAGTATAATCAGAAAATGGGTCATCACTATTTAAAACAATAACAAAAGGCTTATTTAATTCTTTTAACTCTTTTACAACACGTTCTTCTGCATTAATATAATCTTCTCTTGGAATATCTGTAATACTGCCATCTGTTGTAACCAAAATTCCAATAGTAGAGTGCTCTGCAATAACTTTACGCGTACCAATTTCTGCAGCTTCTTCAAAAGGAATTTCTTCGTCAAACCAAGGTGTTTTAACCATACGTGGCATATCATCTTCTAAATATCCAATTGCATTATTAACTAAATATCCTACACAGTCAACCAACCTAGTTTTAAACTTTAAATTATCACCAATGGTAATTTCTACAGCCTCATTAGGAATAAATTTTGGCTCAGTAGTCATGATAGTTCTGCCACCAGCACTTTGTGGTAGTTCGTCCCTTGCTCTTTCTTTTTTGTATTCATTATCAATATTTGGAATAACAAGCAAATCCATAAAGTTTTTAATAAAAGTAGATTTTCCAGTACGCACCGGACCTACAACACCAACATAAATATCGCCATCAGTACGCTCTGCTATATCCTGATATAACTTTAAATTCTCATCCATGAATTATTTAACCCCCTCTAAGAAATGTTTGTACTAAACTTTATTTAATGTATATTAGGCAATTCCAAAAGTATGACAAAAAATAAAAAAAATATTTTAAAAATGGAAAGTTTATGATATACTAATGGACAGAATATAAAAAGGAGCAAAAAAATGGCAGTAATAATAAATGGTAAAGAATTAGCAGCAAAAGTAAGAGGAAATTTAAAAATAGAAGTAGACGAACTAAGAAAGCAAGGAATAAATCCAAAACTTGCAGTAATTATGGTAGGAAATGATTCAAGCTCAGCAATATATGTAAGAAACAAAAGCAAAGCTTGTAATGAAATAGGAATTGAGTTCGAAGAATTTTTATTAAATGAACAAACAACAATGGAAGAACTTCTTAGTCTAATTGAAAAACTAAATGCTTCAAAAGAAGTTAATGGAATTTTACTTCAAAGTCCAATTCCTGCTCATTTGGATATTAGAGAAGCTTTTAACAAAATAGACTATAGAAAAGATGTAGACGGATTTCATCCAATAAATGTAGGCAAACTATCAATTGGAGAAGATGGATTTGTTTCGTGTACTCCTTTAGGTGTTATGAAAATGCTAGAAGAATATAATATTGAAGTACAGGGAAAAAATGCAGTTGTAATAGGAAGAAGCAATATAGTAGGAAAACCACTTTCACAGCTATTATTAAATGCAAATGCAACAGTAACAACATGCCACTCTAAAACACAAAATATTTCAGAAATTACAAAAAATGCAGATATTTTAGTAGCAGCACTTGGAAAACCAAAATTTGTAACAAAAGATATGGTAAAAGATGGAGCAATAGTTATAGATGTTGGCATTAATAGAAATGAAGAAGGAAAATTAGTTGGAGACGTGGATTTTGCAAATGTAGAGCCAAAAGCATCATATATTACACCAGTGCCAGGTGGTGTTGGACCTATGACAATTGCCATGCTTATGACAAATGTTGTAAAAGCTACAAAATTACAAAATAATAATTAAAATTAAAATCGGGGGCTTGAAAAATTTATTTTATAGGAGGAATTTCTTATGAAAATTATTTATCAAGCCGATGGAAACTATCCGGAGAAATTAAAAAATATTTATGCACCACCAGCAAAGTTGTATTTGCTAGGTGACGAAAACATTTTAAATATGCCATCAATAGCCATAATAGGTTGCAGACAAGCAAGTGATTATGGTAAAAAGGTGGCTTTTCGTTTTGCATATGAACTAGCTAAAAAAGGTATTGTTATAATAAGTGGGCTAGCAAGAGGAATTGATACCTATAGCCATTTAGGTGCAGTGAAAGCAAATGGAAAAACAATAGCAATTTTAGGAAGCGGATTTATGAATATTTATCCGCCGGAAAATAAAGGGCTGTGCAAAGAGATAATACAAAAAGGTGGGGCAATTATTACTGAATATGAGATGGAAGCAAAACCAGAAAAAGAACATTTTCCTGCTAGAAATAGATTAATTAGTGGGCTTTCAAATGGAGTTTTAGTAGTAGAAGCAAAAGAAAAAAGTGGAACTTTAATAACTGTAGACCATGCCTTGGAACAGGGAAAAGATGTATTTATAATCCCTGGAAACATAACAAGCAATAACTCATATGGAACAAATGATTTGATAAAACAGGGAGCAAAACTAGTAACAAGCATACAAGACATATTAGAAGAATTAAATTATAGAAAAACCTGTCCCTAAGTAGGACATAGCTTGACTTGTTCTCGAGTGGCAAATTTTGTCTTGTGAAACCAATTCGTAGTGGAGAAGCGTCCCTAAGTCACCCTAAATAGGGTGACTGGGACCCGTCCCCAAAAAAGAAATTGAAAGAAAGCAATTGAATAAAATAGATAAATGTGGTAGAATTGTGTGGAATAAATAATTAATTAGGGGGACAAAAAATGGCGAACCGAAACAAAAATAAATTAAATGAAAAACAAGAAAATGAGAAGAACGAAATTAAAGATGAAAAAAAAGAAATTGAAGAAAAGCAAGAAAAAATAGAAGTGGCGCAAGAAGAAAAAAAGGAAAAGGTTGAAGAAGCAAAAAAACAAGAAAAAGACAGTAAAAAGCCAAAAAAGGAAAATCTAGAAAAACAGGCTAAAAAAGAAGATGAACAAAAAGAAAATGATAAGAAGGAAAAAGAAAAAGAACAAAACATAAGCAAAAAGAGAAAACAAGAAAAGAAAGATGGAAAGCATAAGAAAAAGAAGAAAGAAACAAAAAAAGAACTAGTTAAATCAGAACAAAAAGAAATTGAAGAAGCAGTAGGAAAAGAATTAAAATCAAAGAAAAAATTGCCAGCAGAGGAACTTAAAAAAATTAACAAAAGATTATTTCAAAATATTTTTTTGGCAATAGTTATAATGTTTTATTTAGATTTTATAATCTTGGGCTTTGTAAATATTGAAAATAGCGTATTTGTTACGGATTTAAAAGTATTTGGTATGGCGCTTTTATTAGTAGCTATAGGAATATTTGAATATGCATATAAAAAAGATAGTGGAAAACATATAATCCATGGCATAGAAATACTTCTTTTAGCGTTTGTTACAATACTTTTAATTTACGTTAATTTAATGTGGTCAAATAAATTTATATATATTACAGCATTTGTTTCATATGTATTTGCTATTTACTATGTTGCAAAATCTATAATTATATATAAAAAGATGAAAAAAGAATATTTTTTAGAAGAAATGAAAAAGATAATAAAAAAATAATTTAAAAATTAGTAGGTTTATAGGTAAATCCTAATTTAAAAACCTAAATATATTTACAAGGAAAATGCTTATGAATAGTATGACAGGATTTGGCAGAGCAAAATTAGAAAAAGAAGGTAGAGAATACTTAGTTGAAATTCGCTCTGTTAATCACAAATACAGTGATATTACTGTAAAGGCACCACGTAATATATTGTGCTTTGAAGATAAAATAAGAAAATCAATATTAAATAGAATTTCAAGAGGAAAGATTGATGTTTTTATAACATATGAAAACTACGGAATTAAAGGCAAAAATCTAATAATAAACAGAGAACTTGCAAAAAAGTATATACAGGAATTAACAGAACTAGCAGCAGAAACGGAAATCCCAAGTGGAATACGTGCAAGTGAAATTTCAAAATTTCCAGATGTGATTAATCTGCAAATGGACGAAGAAAGCTTGGAATTAATTTGGACAGAACTTTCTGAGTGCTTAGAAAATGCACTTGATAGTTTTATAGAAATGAGAGCACTAGAAGGCAACAAGATTAAACAAGATTTAGAAAGTCGCTTGCAAGAAATATCGAATAATGTCGATAAAATTTCTGAGTTTTCTACTGGACTTATAGAGGAATATGTAGTAAAATTACAGGAGAGAGTAAAAGAAATTTTAAAAACAGACATAGTTGATGAAGCAAGAATTGCACAAGAAGCAGTAATTTATTCAGACAAATGTTCTATTGAAGAAGAACTTACAAGATTAAAAAGCCATATATCACAATTTCAAAGCTTATTAGAAGGTAATAAACCATGTGGCAAAAAGCTTGATTTTATAGTTCAAGAAATGAACAGGGAGACTAATACAATTGGTTCAAAATCTGCAAAACTTGAGATTACAAACTTAGTAATAGAACTAAAAACACAAATAGAAGATATAAGAGAGCAAATTCAGAATATAGAATAATTAGTTAAAGGAGGAAACCCGTATGCAATTAATTAATGTAGGATTTGGAAATATTGTATCTGCTAATAGGATTATTGCTATTGTAAGCCCAGAATCTGCACCAGTAAAAAGATTGGTACAAGAGGCAAAAGACCAGGGAAGAGCAATTGATGCTACTTGTGGCAGAAAAACAAGAGCTGTACTTATTATGGATTCTGACCATGTTGTATTATCTGCAGTACAACCAGAAACTGTTGCAGGAAGATTTGATGGGGACATTGCAAAAGAGGAAGAAGAATAAAGATATAAATTTTAGAAAGAAGGAATAGAAAAAATGTTAGTAAAACCAACAGTATTACAATTATTAACAAAAATTGACAACCGTTTTGAACTAGTAACAATAACTGCCAAAAGGGCAAGGCAATTAGCAGCAGGAAGTGTGCCATTAACTAAAAAAGAAGAACCATCACCAGTATCACTTGCTGCAGATGAGATTTATGAAGGCAAAGTAACAGCAGTAGAAGAAACAGAAAATTCAATTAGCGAATAAGCTAATTGAATTTTAATATCTTTAAGGCAAGGAAAGGATAAAATGGGAAAAAAACATATTATTTCATTAGGTGGAGAATTAGCAAGTGGAAAGGGTGCAGTATCAAAAATATTGCAAAAGGAATTAAATTTTAGTGTTTATAGGAATGGAGACTATTTTCGAAAACTAGGACAGGAAATGGGGATGGATGTAACTTCATTTAATATATATGTAGAAAAACATCCGGAAATAGATAGGCAAATTGAAAATAGTGCAGCAGAATATGCTAAAATAAATGATAATTTTATTATTGATGCAAGGCTTGGCTGGTATGCTGTGCCAGAATCTTTTAAGGTGTACTTAAAAGTGGACATTAACGAGGCTGCCAAAAGAGCATTTAATGATCCTAAACGTAAATATTCTGAGAATTTTGAGACATTAGAAGACCAAAAAAGAGATATGGAAAAGCGCTATCAGCTAGAAAATGAAAGGTATTACAATTTATACAATATTAGAAAAGAAGATGAATCAAATTATGATATTGTAATAGATACTACTAATATGACACCAGAAGAAGTGGCATACATAATTATAGAGGAATATGAAAAATGGCTGGAAAAATAGGAGAACTTAATGATTGCAGAAGTTATACTAAATAGTAATGCCAAACAATTAAATAGAGTATTTGATTATAAAATACCAGAAACTCTGGCTTCCAAAGTAAAAATAGGAAGCAGAGTTTTTGTGCCTTTTAGTAATAGAAAAGAGCCAGAAGAAGGCTTTGTGGTAAATATAAAGGAAAGTTCTGAGTATAAACTAAAAGAGATTGTTAAAGCAGATGAAACAGAATATATAAACGAAAAAAACATAAATCTGGCAAAATGGATGGCAAAAAGATATTTTTGCAATGTTTCTGACTGCATAAAATTAATGCTACCACCAGGAACTACCACAAAAATAATAGAAAACCGTGTAAAAGAAAAAAATGCTTCATTTGTATATTTAAAAAAAGATGTAGAAGATATAGAAGAAGCAATAGAAAATAAAAAAATCAAATCAGAAAAACAAATACGTGCATTACAATTTTTGCTAGAAAATGAAGGGGTAATTGTTACAGATTTAGCAATGTTTGCAGATGTTACAAGGTCTGTTTTAAACACATTGCAAAAAAATGGATATATAGAAATTATAGAAAAACAAGTAGAGAGAAATCCATTTGTAAATAAAAATATTAAAAAAGATAATGACCTAATATTAACTGAAGAACAGCAAAACGCATATAATACTATTTGCGAAGCAATTGATGACCACTTGTTTTCGGAATTTTTGCTATTTGGAATAACAGGTTCTGGTAAAACAGAAGTGTATTTGCAATTAATAGAAAATATTTTAAAACAAGGTAAAACCAGCATTATGCTAGTACCAGAAATATCATTAACACCACAAACTGTGGATAGGTTTATTTCACGATTTGGGGAAGAAAAAATCGCAATATTACATAGCAGGTTATCTGTGGGAGAAAGATATGACCAATGGAACAAAATACGTGAAGGAAAAGCAAAAATAGTAATAGGTGCACGTTCTGCAATATTTGCACCAATATCGGACCTTGGAATTATAATAATAGATGAAGAACATGATGGCTCATATAAATCTGAAACAACTCCAAGATATCACACAAAAGAAGTGGCAAGATATTTGGCAAAGGAAAATAATATTCCGTTAGTATTAGGAAGTGCAACACCTGATTTGGACTCATATTATCGTACTCGAAAAGAAGAAACTACACTATTAGAGCTAAATAAAAGGGCAAATAATGCAAGCCTTCCGAATGTGGAAATAGTTGATTTAAGACAGGAGTTGCAAGAGGGCAACAAAACCATGATTAGTGGAAAATTGCATAAAGCAATTAAAGAAAATCTAGAAAATAAAAAACAGACAATTTTATTTTTAAATCGTAGGGGATTTTCTACATTTGTAATGTGCAGGGATTGTGGAAATACCATAAAATGCAAAAACTGTGATATTACATTAACATACCATGCAAGCACTAAAAAGCTAAAATGCCATTATTGCGGATATGAAATTCCAATGGTAAAAGAGTGCCCAGAGTGCCAGAGTAAAAATATAAAACATTTTGGTGCAGGCACACAAAAACTTGAAGAACAAATAAAACTACTTTTTCCAGAAGCAAAAACTATTCGCATGGATGTAGATACAGTAAGTAAAAAAAATTCGCATGAAAAAATATTAAATCAATTTAAAAATGAAAACATAGATATTTTAATAGGAACACAAATGGTAGTAAAAGGTCACCACTTTCCAAATGTAACATTAGTTGGTGTAATTGCAGCAGATAGTAGCCTTAACTTAGATGATTTTAAGGCAAATGAAAAAACATTTCAGCTATTAACACAGGTGGCAGGTAGGGCTGGTAGAGAAAAGATGCCAGGGAAAGTAATAATTCAAACATACAACCCAGATAACTTTAGTATTGAGTGTAGTAAAAAGCAAGATTATAAATTATTTTATAATACAGAAATACTAATACGAAAACAATTGAAATATCCACCATTTTGCGATATAATAGTAATTGGTATTAGTTCGGAAAATGAGCAAGAAGGAAATAGAATAACTAAAAATTTACATACTTATTTAAAAAATAGAGTATTGCAAGAAAACTTGGGCATTATACTATATAAAGGTATGCCAGCACCAATAGATAAAATAAAAAATAAGTATAGATTTCGAATTATTATAAAATGTAAATTTGATGACTCTATGATAGAAATTATAAATGATGTTTTAAGTGAATACCAAAAAATGAAAGAAAGCAAAAACACCAAAAATAGAGTGGTTATAGACTTAAATCCAAATAACTGGATGTGATTGGGGACGGGTCCCAATCACCCTAAATAGGGTGACTTAGGGACGCATCTCCAATGTAAATTATTAGCATAGCAATTAAGCTTGGCTAACAAAATAAAACTAGGGGGCAACACATATGGCAATTAGAATAATAAGGGAAAATGGAGACGAAATACTAAGAAAAAAAGCAAGAGAAGTAGAAAAAGTTGATGATAAGATAAGGGAAATACTAAACGACATGGTTGAAACCATGCATAAATTTAATGGTGTAGGATTAGCTGGACCACAAATAGGGATTTTAAAAAGACTAATAGTAATTGATTTATATGATGATGATGGACCTATTAAATTAGTAAACCCTAAATTAATAAAAGAAGATGGAAAACAGGAAGTTGAAGAAGGGTGCTTAAGTTTTCCAAATCAATTTGCTAAGATTATTAGACCAAAAAAGGTGGTTATAGAGGCTTTAAATGAAAATGGTGAGAAAATTAGAGTGGAAGCAGAAGACTTACTTGCACAGGCCATTTCACATGAGTTAGATCATTTAGAGGGTATACTTTTTGTAGATAAAATTATACCAGGAACATTAGAATATGTAGAACCAGAAAATAATAAGTAATTTGAGGATGTGATAAATTATGAATATTGTATTTATGGGAACACCTGATTTTGCTATGGAGTCTTTAAAATGCTTGGTGGAAGCGGGTCATAATATTTTAGCGGTTGTAACAAATCCAGACAAACCAAAAGGTAGGGGGATGAAACTTATTCCATCACCTGTAAAAGAATATGCATTGGAAAAAAAATTAACAATATATCAACCAGAAAAAATAAGAAATAATACTGAGTTTTTAGATAAAATAAAAGAACTAAAACCAGAAGTAATATGTGTTGTGGCATATGGAAAAATATTGCCACAGGAATTATTAGATATTCCAAAACTAGGTGCAATAAATGTGCATGGCTCACTTTTGCCAAAATACAGGGGAGCAGCGCCAATACAATGGGCCGTGCTAAATGGTGATAAAGTAACAGGAATTACCACAATGTATATGGATGCAGGCATGGATACAGGGGACATGATACTAAAACAAGAAGTTGAAATAGGAGAAGATGAGACAACAGGAGAACTTTGGCAGAAATTAAGCAAAATTGGTGGAAAATTATTAGTAGAAACATTGGCTCTGATAGAAAAAGAAAATGCACCAAGAGAAAAACAAGGAGATGACTTTACTATTGCTCCTATGTTAAAAAAAGAGATGGCACAAATAAATTGGGAAGAACAAAATACAATCCAAATTCATAATTTAATTAGAGGACTTAACCCAATTATGGGGGCATATACGACTTTAGAAGGAAGAAAAATAAAATTTTGGAAATCTAAAAAATTAACAGACAAGGACTTTTTTACAGTGGAACAAGAAATGCTAGAATATGATTATAAATTACCACAAATTGTTCCAGGTACAGTGCTACTTGCTGATGTAAAGCAAGGATTATATATAAAAACAAAAGATGGAATTTTGCAAGTGCTAGAAATACAAGCAGAAAATGCAAAAAAAATGCAAATATCAGACTTTTTAAGAGGCAACCAAATTCCAGCAGGAACAATACTTGGAGAATAGTTGACAAAGATATTTAAATAAATCAATAAAAGATAATAATAGTTGCAAAACGGTTTTTTAGCCAAAAATGATAAAACACTTGACTTTTAATTAAAAATAAGGTATACTAGTTCAGTAAGCAAAAAAAGTAGCAATCCATGCTCGCCTTAACTAAATGGGAAAAGGCAAATATTTTACTTTACTAAAGCACATATAGTGTTTTAATAGCAAGAACTAGTAAAAACAGAGTATTGGATTGGCGCTTAAAGCCAATCTTTTTTTGCATATAGAAAAACGGAGGTGTTTTATATAAAACAAGAATTACCAATTAATGAACAAATTAGAGCGAGTAAAGTTCAAGTAATTGACGAAAACGGAGAAAAAAAAGGAGTAATGCCAATACATGATGCTTTAAATTTAGCATATGACAAAAAGCTAGATTTGGTAATGGTAGCACAAAATGCAGAAATGCCAGTATGTAAAATCATGAATTATGGCAAATACAAATTTGAACAATCCAAAAGGGAAAAAGAAGCTCGTAAAAAGCAAAAAACTTTTGAACTAAAAGAAATTAGAATTACGCCAAATATTGAACAACATGACTTTGAATTCAAAAGCAAAAATGCAAGAAAATTTTTAGAAGATGGCAACAAAGTAAAAATAACTTTGAAATTTAGAGGAAGGGAAATGAACTACATAAAACTTGGAGAGCAAGTTTTAAATAAATTCATTGAAGAATTATCAGATATTTCTGTTCCAGAGAAAAAGCCAATTCTAGAAGGTAAGAACATGTTTATTATATTAGCTAAAAAAGCTGATAAGTAATATATAACTAAATTAAAAGGAGGAACTGATTATGCCAAAATTAAAAACTAATAAAGCAGCTAAAAAAAGATATTCTTATACAGCAACAGGAAAAGTTAAAAGAACAAAATCTAACAGGAGACATCTTTTAGCTAACAAAACTAATAGAGCAAAATCAAGAGGAAAAGTACAAGATGCTTATGCAGATAAGACTTGCGAAGCAGGAATTAGGAAAATGCTACCATACGGCAACTAAACCAGTCGCGGGGACATATCTTTTAAAAATATCTTTGGGCGTGACCCTAGAAAAAGATATGTACCGTTAGAAAACTAAAAATAGTGGAGGAGGAAAAAATAATGGCAAGAGTAAAAACAGCAAGAATTACACGTAAAAAACATAAAAAAATCTTAAAAAGAGCAAAAGGATATTATGGTGCAAAACATTACAGATTTAGAATGGCTAAACAAGCTGTTATGAAATCTGGAAAATATGCCTATGTAGG
>CALXVE010000029.1 GCA_944391885.1 uncultured Clostridia bacterium
TGTACCGTACTCTTACTTACTCCAAACTTTTTCGCTGCTCCTCTAACCGTATCTTTGTTATCTATAATATAGTGTGCTAAATTAATTGCTCGTTCTTCTATTGAACCATTTCTTCTCAAATGAAAAACCCCCTTAGAATACGCTGTTTTCTACATTGTATTCTTAAGAAGGTTGTATTAGAACATTTTTGTTGTAGGTAGTTTTTATTAATAATTTAAAACAATATTTGATATATTTATAAAAATATAATATAATAAAAAACGTAAGGGGGTTTTTAAGTTGAAAACAGAAAAAAATATTTTGTTTGCATTTATATTAAATCTAGGATTTTCAGTTTTTGAATTTTTTGGTGGAATATTTACAAATTCTGTAGCCATATTATCAGATTCCATACATGATATGGGAGATGCCCTAAGTATAGGCATATCATTTTTTTTGGAGAAAAAAAGCAAAAAGAAGCCAGATAATAACTATACCTATGGCTATGTCAGATATTCAGTACTTGGTGGATTAATAACAAATGTAATTTTATTAGTTGGTTCTCTTTTAGTTATTTATAATGCTGTATTAAGAATTATAGAGCCTGCAGAAGTTAATTATAAAGGGATGATAATATTTGCTGTTATTGGTGTAGTTATGAACTTTATTGCAGCATATTTAACAAGAGAAGGAAATTCAATAAATCAAAAATCTGTAAATCTTCATATGCTAGAAGATGTATTAGGTTGGATAGTTGTTTTAATTGGTGCTATAGTAATGAATTTTACTGATATAAAAATTTTAGACCCATTGATGAGTATAGGGGTAGCATTGTTTATTTTAATAAATACTTTAAAAGGTCTAAAACAAATTTTAGATTTATTTTTAGAAAAGACTCCTCAAGGCATTAATATTGTAGATTTAAAAGAACATTTGCAAAAAATTGATGGAGTAAATGATATACATCATATACATGTATGGAGTATAGATGGTTATAATAATTATGCAACAATGCATATAGTTACAAAATCTAGTGATATAAATACAATAAAAAAAGAAATTAGAAAAGAATTAGCAGAACATGGTATATGCCATGCAATACTTGAAACTGAAGATGAAGCTTGCGATGATGTTGACTGTAAACCAAATTTAAATATTGAAAACACACACCATCATCACCATCATAATTAGAGTGGGACTATTATAAAATTAATAATTTTAGTGACTTTTTTTGTCATTTTTTCTTTTTTACATCTTTTTCCAATTTATGAAGTAATTTCTTGCTAGTTTTATACATATTTAATAATTTTCGCCACATAATAATATAAATATCAATTTATATTGTAGGTAAATATTGATTTATATGTATCTGTGAAGTTTTAAACATAAATGCTATATATAAATTAATATGAAAAATGTGGAGGGAAAATTATGGCACTTGATTATACAGTTATCGGAGAAAGATTAAAGAAAGCAAGAACTGATAAAAATATGACTCAAGAAAAATTAGCAGAAAAAATAGACGTTTCAGTAGCATTTTTAAGTAGAGTTGAAAGAGGTAATTCTCATATTAATTTAAAAAGACTAACTCAAATTTGTGAAATTTTAGGCGTAACAGAAGGTTATATTCTAAATGGCGCTTCTAGTAATTCTAAAAATTATCTAACAGCAGAATTCAACGATATTTTAAGTAATGTTTCTTCAGATAAACAAAAGCTAATTTACAAAATTGCTAAAGTTATTAGTGAAGAAGAATAATTTTATTTTAAATAGTTAATAATAAGACAGGGAAATTTTTTCTTGTCTTTTATTAAATGTTATTTTTTTAATTTTTATGTAGAAAAATGTTGATAACCTATAAAAAATATGGTATCATTAAATGTGCAATAAATATATTTTACTGATTATTAACGTTTTAAGGAGGATTTTTATGGATTTTAAAGAATGGGAAAATTTTAACAAACAAGGTGAGTGGACAAAAGAAATTGATGTTAGAAGTTTTATTCAATCTAACTACACACCTTATGAAGGAAATAGTGATTTCTTAAGTGGTCCTACAGAAAAAACTAAAAAATTATGGGATAAGGTTTTAGATTTATATAAAAAAGAAAGAGAAAATGGTGATGTTCTTGATGTTGATACTAAAACACCATCTGGAATTAACCGTTATGCTCCAGGATATATAGATAAAGATTTAGAGGAAATTGTTGGTTTTCAAACAGACGCTCCTTTAAAAAGATCTATTATGCCAAATGGTGGTATTCGTATTGTAGAAAAATCATGTGAGAGTTATGGTTATAAAGTAGATGATGATATTGAATACATTTATCATAACTTAAGAAAAACTCACAATGACGGTGTTTTTGCTGTTTACACACCAGAAATAAGAGCTGCTAGAAGTTCACACCTAATTACTGGTCTTCCAGATGGATATGGACGTGGAAGGATTATAGGTGATTACAGAAGGGTTGCTTTATACGGTGTTGATGCCTTAATAGAAAGTAAAAAAGATGAATTAACAACACTTGATAGAGATGAGATGACAGAAGAATTAATTCGTAATCGTGAAGAAGTTCATGACCAAATTGATGCATTAAATGATTTAAAAGAAATGGCAAAAAGTTATGGTTTTGATATTTCAAGACCTGCTGCTAATAGTAAAGAAGCATTTCAATGGCTATATTTTGGATATTTAGGTGCTATAAAAGACCAAAATGGTGCTGCTATGAGTTTAGGTAGAACTTCTACTTTCTTAGATATTTATATTGAAAGAGATATGAAAAATGGAACATTAACAGAGGAAGCTGCACAAGAATTAGTAGACCAATTTGTTATGAAATTAAGGATGGTACGTTTCTTAAGAGCCCCTGAATATAACAGCTTATTTAGTGGTGACCCAGTATGGGTAACAGAAAGCCTTGGTGGTATGGGTATAGATGGTAGAACATTGGTTACAAAAAATAGTTTCAGGATGCTTCATACTTTAATAAATTTAGGACCTGCACCAGAACCAAATTTAACTGTATTATGGTCTAAAAATTTACCAGAAGGATTTAAAAAATTCTGTGCAGATATTTCTATTAAAACATCTTCTATTCAATATGAAAATGATGATTTAATGAGAATTACTTTAGGTGATGACTATGGTATTGCATGCTGTGTATCTGCTATGAAAATTGGTAAACAAATGCAATTCTTTGGTGCAAGAGCTAACCTAGCAAAAGCTTTACTTTATGCTATAAATGGTGGTAGAGATGAAAAAACAGGAAAACAAATCACGCCAGAATTTGCACCTATAACTTCTGAATATTTAGATTATGATGAAGTAATGAGAAAATTTGATAATATGATGGAATATGTTGCTAAAACATATATCAAAGCATTAAATATGATCCATTACATGCATGATAAATATTCTTATGAAGCATTAGAAATGGCATTACATGATAGTGAAAGAGATATTTTAAGAACAATGGCATGCGGAATTGCCGGTTTATCTGTTGTTGCAGACTCTTTATCTGCTATTAAATATGCAAAAGTAAAAGTTATTCGTGATGAAACAGGATTAGCTGTTGATTACCAAGTTGAAGGCGACTTCCCTAAATATGGTAATGATGATGACAGAGTTGACACTATTGCAGTAAATGTAGTAAAATCATTTATGAAAAAATTAGAAAAACACCATACTTACAAAAACTCAAGAGCAACTTTATCTGTATTAACAATTACATCTAATGTTGTTTATGGTAAAAACACAGGTAATACTCCTGATGGAAGAAAAGATGGAGAACCATTTGGACCAGGTGCAAACCCATTACATGGTAGAGACACCAACGGTGCATTAGCAGTTATGAATACAATTGCTAAACTTCCTTATGAATATTCAGAAGATGGTATTTCATATACTTTTTCTATTACACCAGGAACACTTGGAAAAGATGAAAAAGCAAAAGTAAATAACTTAGTAAGTATGTTAGATGGTTTCTTTATTCAAACAGGACACCACATCAATGTTAATGTATTTGATAGAGCTTTACTAGAAGATGCAATGGAACATCCAGAAAAATACCCACAATTAACAATTCGTGTATCTGGATATGCTGTAAACTTTACAAAGTTAACAAGAGAGCAACAATTAGACGTTATTCACAGAACCATACATGAAAAAATCTAATTGGGGACAGTCCCCAGTCACCCTATTTAGGGTGACTTAGGGACGCTTCTTCAAAAAAGAAAGGCCGACTATGGATGAAATATTAAAAGCAAGAATTCACTCATTTGAATCATTTGGAACTGTTGACGGACCTGGAATCAGGTTCGTTGTTTTCATGCAAGGTTGTGCTCTAAAGTGCAAATATTGCCATAACAGAGATACTTGGGATTTATGTGGTGGAACTGAATACACTTTGGAAGAAATTTTAACAAGAATTAAAAAATATAAAAATTATTTTATTCCTTCTGGTGGTGGAGTTACATTTAGTGGTGGTGAACCACTTTTACAGCTCAAATTTTTATTAGAGATTATCCCTATTTTGAAAAAAGAAGGAATACATGTTGCAATTGATACTTCTGGAAGTTTTAATTTAACAGAAGATATTAAAAAAGTAATTAATTTAGCTGATTTATTTTTACTAGATATCAAGTGCATTAATGACGAGATTTGCAAAGATTTAACTGGAGTTTCTAATAAAAAGGAATTAGCTTTTGCTAGATATTTAAGTGATATTAATAAACCAATGTGGATTAGACAAGTATTAGTTCCAGGAATAACTGATAAAGAAGATGACTTATTAAAGTTAAAAGATTTTATTAATAGCTTAAATTCAGTGGAAAAAGTAGAAATTTTGCCATATCATGATATGGGTAAATTCAAATGGGAAAAGCTTGGATTTAAATATCCGTTAGAAGGTGTTCCTGTTGCAACTTCTGAGGATGTGCTAAAAGCTAAAAAGATTTTAGGAATTTTATCATAAAAATATAACTAAAGCATTAGAACTGTCTTTTTCGATTTTTAAAACCTTTCCCCTTTTGGACATCTGTAACTCGGCATAAATGCCTCGAACAGCTGTCACAATGGTCGCCCACGTAAGGCCTTAAAAATCTCAAAAGAAAGTGTCTAATGCTTTTATTATAATAAAGCCAATTTTTACGTTTTAACAAATTTCTTAATTCCAAAAGTAATAAAATAAATAATTCCTGAAATAAGCACAATCATTGGACCTGTTGGAATATTCCAATAATATGATATTATAAGCCCTGCTATTCCTGAAAATAGGGAAAATAATATTGCTATCAAATGATAACTTCTCATATTTCCTGTAATATTTCTGCTGGCTGCTGCTGGCAAAATAAGTAGAGAATTAATTAATAAAATTCCAATCCATCTAATAGAAATCATTACAATAATTGCAATTAAAACCACAAATATATTATCTATTGTTTTTATGTTTATTCCCCTACTTTTAGCTAATGTTGAATTTATACTTGTTACATTTAATTTATTAAATGCAAAATACCAAAATATGCCAACTGCTATAAAAGCTAGGAATAAATACAATATTTCTGTGTTAGTAATACTTAAAATATCCCCTACTAAATAACTAGAATATTTATTAAAGTTTCCACTTTGCGCAAGCATTGCTAGTCCAAGTGCTATTGCAATAGAAGAAAATACACTAATTATGGTATCAACTCCATAATTAGTTTTATTTTTTACAAAATTTAATAACAAAGCAAATATTATTGCAAAAATTATCATTGAAATATTTATATTTGAAATTCCGAAGTAGCATGCCTATGGCAATTCCTGTTAGGGCAGAGTGACCTAATGCATCAGAGAAAAACGCCATTTTATTATTTACAATCATTGTGCCCAAAACTGCAAATATTGGCGAAATTAATATTATGGCTATTAATGCGTTTTTCATAAAAGTATAATCAATAAATTCAAATGGTAATATTGTTTCTAAAATACTATAAATTACTTCCATTTCTACTCCTTATTTTTAACCTGTCCCTAATAGAGACAAAACTGGTAGATTGGGGACTGTCCCAAAAGAGACACTAAAACCTGTTTTTGAATTCTAGGCTATTAAATACTTCTTCAGGTGTTCCCTCTTTTATTACTTCTTTATCTAATAATATGACTTTGTCTGCATATTTTTTTACTAGGTCTAAATCGTGTGAGACTAGTAAAATTGACATATCGTATTTTGTTTTTAAATTGTTTACTAGTTCATAAAAATCTATTGTGCCATTTCTATCAATTCCCGAAACTGGCTCATCTAAAATTAATAAGTTTGGCACTGGCTTTGTTGCAATTGCTAGTAAAACCCTTTGTAATTCTCCGCCAGATAAGTCCCCAATGCTTTTATCAATTAATTTTTCTGCTCCAAATATTTTTAGTTGATTTTTTATTTCCAAATATATTTTTTTATCTTTTCTTAAAAATACTGGTACATGGCAAATACATGATGCAAATAAATCATAAACAGTTGTTGGCATATGTCTTTCTATATTTATTTTTTGTGGAACATAAGCAATTTTGATTTTTTTTGTAATATTTTCTTTCATGTCTGTAAAAACAATATTTCCAGTATGTTCTACCTCACCCAGAATTGCTTTTAGCAATGTGGATTTTCCTGCGCCATTTCTACCTATTATTACAGTTAGTTGCCCACAGTGAACATGAATATTAACATCTTTTAAAATTACTTCTTTTCCAAATTTTACACCCATATGATTTATTTTTGTGCAGTGTAAACCGCAAGCACCTGACTGTCCTTCCATTTTTTCATCCCCTTCTTATTGTATTCCTTTAAGTTCTTCTAAATTTTGATTTAAAACATTTATATATGCATCTTTATTTAGTTCTCCTGTTAGCCCAGAATTTAATGTGTAGATTTTTGCACCAGTTTCATTTGCTAAAGTTTGTGCATTATTTAAATTATCTCCACTTTCCACTAAAATTATATTTATATTTTGGTCTTTCATTGTTTCTATTAAATTCTTCATTGTTTCTGCAGAGATAGTGCTTTCCTCATGGTCTGTTTTAATTGATATAGTATCTAACCCAACTTGCTTTGCAATATATTCTAATGCTTCATCTAAACATATTGCTTTTCTACCGTTCAAATTACTTAATTCTAAACTATATTTTTCCTGTATATTTTTTAATTTTTCAATATATTCATTTTTATTTTGCTCATATACCAAGCTATTTTCTGGGTTTGCTTCACTTAAGCCTTTTTCAATTTCTTCTACCTGTGTTATATAATTTTGTATATTCATCCAAATATGAGAGTTTTCTTCTATTTTATTTTGCACATTTTTACTACTATCTATGGTTTTAATATTTGAATATGTACTCAAAATTTGAGCCATAAAATTTTCTAACCCCATACCATTTTGCACTATTATATCTGCATTTTCAATTTTTTTCATATCTGCTGTAACTAATGTATAGTCATGCAAACACCCTACATTTGTATCTGTCATGTTTGTCAATTCAACATTTTGTGCTCCAGCTGTAATGTTTTCTGTCATTATATATATTGGATAAAATGTTGTTACTATCTTAAAATTATTATCTTCTTCTGGCTCTACATTTGTTATATTTTTATATAAAATAATAGCAATAAATATTATTAAAATAATTGCTATTACAATAAATATACTTTTCTTTTTCATTATGCTTTTACCCCCTTAACATAATAGCATAAATTTCCATTTTTTTCAATACTGGTTTTTGCCCAAAGAAAAAAGTGTTGATTTTCTCAACACTTTTTCTTTGCTACTAATCCTGTGTATATGGTAGTATAGCAATTTGTCTAGCTCTTTTTACAGCTAGTGTAATATCTCTTTGATGAATTGCACATGCACCAGTTGCTCTCCTTGGAAGGATTTTTCCCTTATCATTTATAAATTTTCTTAACTGGTCAGCATTTTTATAATCTAATTTTAGATTTTTGTCTGCACATAATGGGCATACTTTTCTTCTTGTTTTTCTAAATTTAGGATTATAATCTTCATCATTGTTTCTGTTATTTCTTTTATTCTTTTTGTCTGCCATTATTAATTCCCCCTATCATAATGATTTTACTTTAAAAAGGTAGGTCGTCTCCTGAAGAAATTTCAAAATCAGAACCGCCATTGTTGCTAGGCATTGTGCCAAATGTAGCATCAAAGCTTCCATTTGAAGTATCACCATCTCTTTTGCTATCTGCAAAATATGCTTCTTCTGCAACAACTTCTGTTATGTAGTGTTTTTGCCCTTGGTCATCATCCCAAGTTCTTGTTTGTAATCTTCCTACTACAGCAACTTGTTGACCTTTTTTAAAGTATTTACTACAGAATTCTCCTAGTTTGCTCCATGCAACTATGTTAATGAAATCTGCTTGTCTTTCTTCTCCTTGTCTTACAAATCTACGGTTTACTGCTAGACTAAAAGAAGCGACTAATGTGTTATTTGTTTGTGTGTATCTTACTTCTGGATCTCTAGTTAAACGACCCAATAAAATTACTTTGTTCATTTAGTACACCTTACCTTTCCTATATTAAAGGTTTTGCTGATTACTCAGCTTTAATTGTGATGAATTTTATAACTTCATCTATAATTCTGTAGTTTCTTTCAAGTTCTGCAATTAGGTCTGGATTAGCTTCGAAATTAATAACAACATAATATCCTTCTTTGTTTTTCTTAACTTCATATGCTAATTTCTTCTTGCCTAATTGTTCAACTTTTTCTACTTTTCCATCACTATTAATAATATCTGTAAATTTCTGAGAAAGTTCTTTTATTTTTTCCTCTGCTACAGATGGATTAATAATGACAACACTTTCGTATTTGTTCATTACTTTCACCTCCTTATGGATTAATAGCCTACAACTTTTGTTGCAAGCAAGGAAAATAGCTAAGTGCTATTTTGCACTTAACTATTGTACCACGGATTTCCAAGAAAATCAAGATTTTTTTACACCTTTTCGCTTGTTTTATGTCACTTCGGACGGAAATTTTGTACAATTTTAAATTGTACGTAGAATTGTAAAAAATCCCACAATTGTATTATAAAAGTGCAGTCCGCGCAGGCGGAGCGTTAGCGTAGTTCTAGAGCCTTCCATCTACTTTACCCATGTCAAAAATTTATTTTTGACATGCGGACGGAAGGCGACAGCAAGGACAAACGTTTTAATACAATTGTGAGGATTTATACTTACAGAAAAACTTGCCCAAAGGGCTCCGTTCTTAGTAAAATGACCCTGTCCCTAAGTAGGACAAAAGTGGTAGATTGGGGACTGTCCCTAATTAAGACACCCACACTAGATACCACAAATATGCTAGTATTAATAAAAATGCAATGTTATGTATGTATAAAATTAAAATACTTACTAAAATTGTAAGCAAAATTACTGTTATTTTAGAAATCTGTACTATTTGCTTATACGCTTCTTCTTTTCCTTTAAAAATATGTATTATCTCTTTTAATATTCTTCCACCATCTAATGGATAAATAGGTATTAGATTAAATATTGCAAGTAAAATGTTTCCATATATTATGTTTTCCCTTGATACAGCAAGTTCTGTATTGATAAAAACACAAATAATTGCAATGAAAATGTTTATCATTGGTCCTGCTAGAGCTATAACTAACCTTTTTAAGCATAGCTCAGTTCCTTTTTTTACTTTTTTGTAGTCTTCTACTTGTGTTTTAAATTCTATATAAAACCCAAATGGATTTATTCCTATAGTTCTTACTTTAAATCCTAATATCAGCCCTGCACATAAATGACCTAATTCATGCAAAAGTGCAAATATCATTAGAATTGCATATATTTCAATTTGATTTGTCAATAAAAAAAGAACTCCAAACAGGAAAATCTTTAAATCAATTTTTATACTCATCATTTTTCCTTCCTCGGGACGATTCTTAATCACCATATTTAGGGCAACTTAGGACATATCACCAATAGCTCTAATAATTTATTACTTATGAAGTGTCCCCGCTCACCCTAAATAGGGTGACTAAGAACCGTCCCCAATCTAACACCAATTCTGGATTTATAGCCCTGTTTTCTCTTAATATTTCAAAATGCAAATGTGGTCCCGTTGTTCTTCCAGTATTTCCTGATAGTGCTATTTTTTCGCCTTTTTTAACTTTTTTTCCTTCTTTTACTAGTATTTTGCTACAATGCGCATATATTGTTGTAATATCCTCATTTACTATTTTTACATGTGTTCCATATTCTCCCTCATCTGAAACCATGCTTACTGTTCCTTCCATTGCAGCCACTATAGTTGTCCCCTCATTAACCCCTATATCAATACCTTGGTGTGTTGCAGATACAATTTCTGTTTCTTCCCTTTCTCCATAACCTGAAGTAACTGTTCCTTTTACAGGTAACTGGAGCTCAAAATTTTCTTTTACATATTCTGCATCTAATTCCATTTGAGTTTTTTTGGTAGTATCTGAAGTTGTTTCTACTTCTACATTTTCATTAGTCGCTCCACCAATTCCTGTTAATGTATTTGCCACGACTGTATCATTTTCTTTAGCTTCATTTACTATATTTTCCGATTTTTGCTCTGCCTCAGTATTTTCTTCTTGCACGTTCGTTTCTTCAACATTTTCAGTACTTTCTACATTTTCTAAATTTTCTGTGTCTTCTTTCTGTTCCTCTCCATTAATCCATGTACTTAAAAAATCCAGTTTGTCCTGATTTTCTTTTATAAATCCCCCCACACTATTTGCAATATTATTAAAATTAATATCTGTTGTTAAAAATTGCTTAGTTTTATTTAATACATCATCTGAAAAAACATAATTTGCTTCTTTTATTAAGGAAAATATAAGGTAAATCAGAATACATATAAGAACTTGAATAATTACTTTTTTATATAAAGTAATTTGTCTTTTTTCTTTGCCATCTTTTACTTGGCTACTGGACATCCTTACAGAGCCATTATTTAATCTTCTCCTATAATAAATTTCCTCTGCCCTTCTAATTCTTTCCTCTGGAGATATTGTTTTTTCCACAAAAATACACCTCTTCCTTTGTAGTTTCTTGATTAATGTATATGTTTGGAAGTGGTGTTTTATTCTTATATGATAGTAAAAAATAATAAAATATTTATTATAAGTGCAATTCCCAAAGATGCACTGATTTTCTTTAAAATCTTATATTTCTTTTTTAATTTTTTATATGAAATATCTTCTTTTTTATTCTTATTTTCTAATTTTGAAATATATTCTGCAATAAGCATTTGAGCTTCATTTACAATATAGTCTTTAGAATTTTTTTCTTTATTTTCTGCAGTTTTTCCATTTTGCTTTTTGTTATCAATATCTATTAATTCTGGCTTTTTTAATTTTTGATTTTCCTTTAAAAATACAATTGCTTCCTCTACTAAGTTAGAAGGCAAATCTTTTAAAATTACAATATTTTTTAAACTACCTGTATTCATTTTTATTTCCTTTCTTTTGCTTTTTATGGCAATTTCTGGTTTATATTATTTCTATTTTTTCCAGTTTTAGAATTTTTATACAGGTTACAAAAATATTTATATAATTTGATAAACAGTTTTTATTATTTTATCTGCAGTGTTTTTAGCTAATCTATTTATAGTTTCAATATTTTCAGATGTTTTGTTTGTTCCTACAATTGTTTTAATATTAATATTAGCAGGAAAATAAAAGCTTTTGCCAAAAGCCTTTCCTATTTCTACACCACCTACATTAATATATGTTAGTCCTATTTTTTCTTGCTTACTTATTGCTGAATCTATTAAAATAATGTTTTTTTCTTTTTTTAGATAATCTAAAAAAATAGGAGCATTTTTAAAATGCACCGGTCTTTCCATTGTGCCCAATACTTCTATATTACTATTTTTATAAAATTCTTTTTCTAATAAATTTCCAACTCTTGGTCCAAATGAGTCTTGCGAAAGCTTGCTACTTCCTATGCAAACAAATATATATTTTTCCATGTCATTTCTCCTTTTTTATTTTATTAATCTTTATCAAAAGAAATGACAATTTTAATATCTTTATCTTTTTGATATCTTTTTATAATATCTTCTGAAAATCCTGCAACTTCATTTGATATTATAATTGTATCATATTGTTTTTTTATTAAATTTTTTATTGTATTATCTGTTTGCTCTAAATCATGCAATTTAAAAACGTCAAAGCCTAAAGCTTCTGGCAAACGGAAACTTCTAGCATCTTTTTCATATTTAATCCAAGATACTTTCATTTTTATCACCATTACTTATTCTTTGACGTAATTTAAATTTTTATTCTTTTTTATAAAATTTTATTCTTGTGGAGGATTTAAAATTGCTTGCACATCATTATCATTTAATAGTTCTTTTGATGCAATATATTCTTTTGCCCTTTTATCTTGCTTTATTGCTTCTAGAACTATTTCTTTATCTTGCCTCATACGATGGCTTGCATATTTTAAAATAAGCCCTTTATTTCTTACCGCTTCTAAAACAACATCCTTATCATCTCGTAATTCTTTTGAAGCATAGTATAATATCTGCCCGTCTACTTTTACACCAGCTAGAATCAAGTCTTTATCTCCTCTTAATTTATCACTAGCATAGCAAGCTGTCCAACCAACTTTTGAAACAGAATTATATACAATTTCTCTATCATTTTTTAACCTTTGGCTAACAAATTCTAGTGCAACAGGATTTTGCTCTATTGCGGTTTTAGCAATTTCTTTATCATCTTTTAGTCTATCTGAAGCAAAATCTAGTAGCTTGCCATCTTTTTTTACACACTCTAATACATATTCTCTATTATCTGTCTGCTGAAAATCAAATTCGTCCATCGTATTTTATTTCCACCTTTAGTACTAAAATTCATATTTCCACATAACAAGGATTACAATTGCAGCAATTGCTATAGCAATAATTACTATTACTACTTTCCTTCTTATACTTTCTATTTTAGCTCCATCTTCTGCATCTGGTTGAAATTGTGTTAAATAATCTTTTACTTCATTTACTTGATTATTACTCTCTTCTTTTTCATTTGCCTGGTTAATTACTGTTGCATCGTTTATTTGATTATTTACAACAACTTCATTATTTTCAGTAATTCCATTTATTTGATTATTTACAATATTCTCATTTAATTCATTGTTTTCAACAATTTGATTTGTAGCTAAAACAGTTACTGATAATACTAAAAATAAAGCAAGAATTGTAAATAAACTAAATAGAATCTTTTGTTTTTTCATAAAATACCTCTCTTTATCTTTCGATTTATTTTAATTTTTTTATTTATTTTATATGATAATATTATAAAAGTAAAGATATTTTACAAATTAATGTGATTAATTTGTGATAATGTCACCCCATAAAGTATAAAATTTTTTTTTAGAAATGTCACCCCCTCATGGTAAAATATGGAATATGGAGAGTTATATTATGACAAAAAAAGATTTAAAAAGATATTCTATAATTCAAGATTGCATTGATGGTATTTATACAGTTCCTCAGGCTGCTAAACTATTAGATTTATCTCATAGACAAGTCCAAAGATTAAAAAAGGAGGTTTTACAAAATGGACCACAAGGCATTATTCATAAAGGTAGAGGAAAAATTTCTAATAAAGCTATCAATCCTAAAACAGTCTCTAAAATTGTGGAATTGAAAAATGATTACATTTATGAAAAAGCTAATTTTACACATTTTCGTGAGTTACTTTTAGAAAGAGAAAATATTAATATTTCCTATTCTTGTTTATACTCTAATTTGACTAGAAATGGCATCCATAGCCCTCGTAAACATCACAAGGCTAAATTACACCGTAGAAGGAAAAGAAAATCATATTTTGGAGAATTGGTCCAAACAGATGGCACTCCTTTTGACTGGTTTGGAACAGGTGATAATTTCTCTTTACATGGTTTTATTGATGATGCGACTGGTATTCCTCTTGGGCTATATATGTGTGAAACTGAGTGTTTACTAGGATATTTAGAAATTACTAGGCAAATGCTTTCTGAATATGGAATTCCTGAGACTATTTATTCTGACAAGTTTAGCGTCTTCTTCCCACCCTCTAATTCTAAACTCACAATAGAAGAACAACTTGCTGGAAAAACCAAGTCTAAAACGCAATTTCACCGTATTCTTGATGAATTAAATATCAATTTGGTTGCAGCAAATTCTTCACAAGCTAAAGGCAGAATAGAAAGACTATGGAATACTTTACAAGACAGATTAGTTACAGAATTTAGAGTTAATCATATTACAACCATTGAACAAGCTAACGCTTTTCTTCCATCATTTATGAAAAAATACGGAGAAAAATTTGGTGTACAAGCTGAAAATTCAAATTCAAAATTTGTTAGCCTTCCTAAGTATGTAGACTTAGATAAATTACTTTGTGTAAGATTTAACAGAACTTTAGATAACTCGGGGTGCTTTGGTTTGTCTGGAGAAAAATTTCAAGTGATTTCAAGGGATCTAATGCCTAAGAGTAAGATAACGGTATTAATGAGTAAAAAAATGGGCATAAAGGTAGAATACAAAGAAAAAATTTACGATGTACTAAATTGTAACGACTTACCTAGTGGAAATACTATGAAGCAATTACATAGTGCATTTAAGTCAAAAAATTCTACTATTAATTTTGCAATATATTTATTGACACTTGATGCTAAGAAAAATGCCCCTTTGCTAGTTAGTTCTTAACTAGCTAGGGGGGGTGACATTTCTAAAAGTTAATTTCCATTTTTAGGGGTGACATTTTTAAAAGTTATTGACA
>CALXVE010000030.1 GCA_944391885.1 uncultured Clostridia bacterium
TAATTAGTAATTTAAGAGATAGAATAAAAAAAGAAAAGATAGAAGATGAAGAAGGAGTAAAAAATGCATTAAGAAACGAAATTCAGCAAGTTCTTGATGAGGTTGATAACTCATTGCACTTAACCACTAAACCTTCAGTTATTTTAGTAGTGGGAGTAAATGGAGTTGGAAAAACTACTTCAATTGGAAAAATCGCTAACAGATTAAAACAAGATGGTAAAAAAGTAGTTATAGCAGCAGCAGATACATTTAGGGCAGCAGCTGTAGAACAATTGGAAATTTGGGCGAACCGTGCAGGTTGCAGACTTGTAAAAAAAGAAGAAGGTGCAGACCCCGCTTCTGTGGTATATGATGCAATACAAATTACAAGAAATGAAAATGCAGATGTATTAATTTGCGATACTGCAGGAAGATTGCATAATAAAAAATATCTTATGGATGAATTGATTAAAATAAAAAAGGTTATAGATAAAGAATTGCCGGACAGTGCAAAAGAAGTGCTAATGGTGCTAGATGCTACAACAGGTCAAAATGCTATTCAACAAGTAAAAGCTTTTAAAGAAACCGTAGATATAAATGGAATTATTTTAACTAAGCTAGATGGAACAGCAAAAGGCGGAGTAGTAGTAGGAATAGTTGCAGAAAATAAAATGCCTGTAAAATTTGTTGGCGTAGGAGAAAAAATTGACGACATGGAAATATTTAATAGTAAAGATTTTGTAAAAGCATTAATTTGATTGAGATGTGAGATGTGAAATGTGAGAAGTGAGAACTATGAGAGGAGTTTTTTATGGAAGAAAATAATAAGCAAAATGTAAATACAAATGAAAATAACGAACTGAAAAATACCGAAAAGAGAACTAAAAAAACCAGAAGATGGATTGTATTAATGTTCTTGGTTATAGCACTTATTGTAACATATACAATTTATCGTGGAGAATATTTAGAAACATTAGAACTAGGAGAACAATATTTAAGTGTATTTTGGCAAAATTTAATATATGAATTTGCTACATTTGGTATTAGTTTTGTAATTATATATTTCCTAATTTATATGACTAATAGAGGAATAAAAAAAGGCTTAACTCCATTTTTTGAGCAAGAAAAAAAGCAAATGCCTAAAATTCCAAATAAATCAATATCATTTATATTAGCACTTATTATTAGCTTTTTTGGAACTAATATAATAATGGAAAAATTAATGCTATTTTTCAATTCCACAGCATTTGAAATTACAGACCCAGTATTAGGATATGATATTGGCTATTTCATATTTGGACAACCATTTATTAAATTAATGATACAATATGCCTTATTCATTGCAGTCGGATTAGCAATTTATACTGTTGTATATTACATTATTTCATTTAATGTATATTTTGAAGGAGTGGATAGACAAGCACTTAGAAATAGCAGATTAATAAAACAACTTTGCAAATATGTCTTAATCATAGCCGTGTTAATAGCTGGATATATTTTTATAGAAACACATAATGTTGGACTTCAAAGATTTGTTAATTTAAATGAAATAACTAACTACGACCTTTATGGCGCAGGAATTTCAGAAGTTACAATCAAATTATGGGGATACCGCTTCTTAAGCATAATAATTATTATTTCTGTTTTCCTAGCAGAAAGAGCATTTAAAAAGCAAAACACAAAAAATGTTATATTATCACTATCAATTGTTCCAATTTATTTGGTTGCAATGTTAGTAGTATTATTAGGTTTTGAATTAATATTTGTAAATTCTAATGAACTAGATAAACAGCAAGCATATATACAGGATAATATAGAAAATACTAAACAGGCATATGGAATAAACATTGAAGAAGTGAATTTGGGCGAAAATGAAACCATTACAACAGAAACTTTGAACCAAAACCAAACTGTAGTAAATAATATTACAATAGTAAATGAAGATACAGTTTTAAAGAATTTAAATACTTTGCAAACAAATAAAGGATATTACACATATCGTTCAACTAAAATTGCAAACTATAATATAAATGGTGAAAATAGCCTTGTATATGTTACACCAAGAGAAATTAGCAATTCTAGCAGAACATATAATAATAAAACATATGAATACACACATGGAAATGGAGTTGTAATCACATCTGCAACAACTGTTGATGGAAAAGGAAGTTTAGTAGATTTGCAAAAAGATTTTGTAGCAAGTGGTTCAGATGTTGTAACAATAACTCAACCTAGAATTTACTTTGGATTGGAGACAAATGATACTGTAGTAACAAATAGCAAAGATAAAAAAGAATTTGATTACCCTATTGCTGAATCCACAAAAGCAGAAAATGCAACCAATGTGTATGACGGAAAAGCAGGACTTTCGCTAAACTTTTTAGATAGACTTATTCTAGCTATAAAAGAAGGAGATTTAAAACTTGCGTTTTCTGGAAGTGTGGATAAAGACAGCAAAATACTAATTAATCGTAACATTATAGAAAGAGCAAAAACTTTATTGCCAAATATTATTTATGATGAAGAACCATATATTGTAACAACTAGTGAAGGAAAATTAGTATGGGTATTAGATGGATACACTACTTCAAATGGATATCCTTATTCACAAAGAATAACACTTCAAGGAGATAATCTATTAGAAAAAACAGAACTAAACTATATAAGAAACTCTGTAAAAGTATTAATAGATGCATATGATGGAACCATAAAATTCTATATTACAGATAGAACTGACCCTATTATAATGGCATACCAAAAAATGTATCCAGATTTATTTATGGATAAAGATGAGACTATTCCAGAAGATATCAGTAGCCAGTTTGTCTATCCAGAATTTTTGTATAATATACAAGCACAAATTATGCTAAGATACCACAATATACAGCCAGACGTATTATATAGAGAAGACGATGTATGGGATATTGCAACACATAATACAAGTAAAGTGCTAACTAAGACAGGAACTCAAATGGAGCCATATTATACAATGGTAAAAACTATAGATAGTGCTGAGCCAATACTTGGATTAGTTTTACCATATACGCCGTATGACAAACAAAACCTAACAGCATATCTAGTTGGAACATATCAAAATGGTGAAAAAGTGCTAAAACTATATAAATACCCAGCAGATAGTAATGTACTAGGTCCAATGCAAATCGATACTCAGTTAGAGCAAGATGAAGGAATTTCTGAGGAAATTGAAAGCCTAAATGTAACAGGAACTAGAATTACTAAGGATATGATTATAGTTCCAATTAATAATTCACTGCTTTATGTAGAAACAATTTATCAGCAAGATACTAACGAAGAAAATTCAACTCCGACTTTAAAGAAAATTGTTGTTGCATCTGGAAACAAAGTGGCAATTGGAGATAACTTAACTGAAGCTTTAAATAATTTATTATCACAATATGCAATAGATATTGAAGTGGAAAGCACTGATACAGTAGAGGGATTAATTAATGCAATTATTAAAGCAAATGAAAATTTAAAGCAATCTAATGAAAACAACAACTGGGAAATGATAGGAAAAGATATGGGCAAACTTCAAGAACTAATTAATAAATTAGAAGTTTTAGTTGAAGAAGAAAGCAAAAATGAAGTTCAAGATGCTAATGAATTGATTGAAAATAATATTATTAATGAGATTAATGAAGCGGTAGAGTAATTTAATGTATAAAAAACTAAAAATCTTCCATTTTAATAATAAGTGGAGGATTTTTTGTGTGTTTAAAAAAAGTAAAATAGAAAAAGAATTATTGAAAAATTTAGAACAATTGAATTTTATATTAAGTAGAAATAGGGTTTTAGAGTTAGTAGAATTATTAGGAAATAGAAAACAGTTAATCATACGAAATTTAATTACTGGAATAACAAAGGGAATTGGCATAGGAATTGGAGTTACCATTTTAACTGCAATTTTAATAATATTGCTTCAAAAAATTGTTACATTAAATATACCTGTTATAGGTGACTATATTGCAGATATTATAGAAATAGTGCAAAATAAATTGTAGAAAAAGGGACAGTCCCTTTTTACCCATTATGGGATAATCTGGGACAGGTCATACTAATTTTTTTATTCCTCTTGAACTAAAAGTTATTCTATGATAATATAAACACGAATAGAATAATATAAAAAGTTCAGGAGGAATTATGAATTTAGCAAATAAATTAACTATATTAAGAATTATTTTAGTACCAATAATGGTAATTATTCCATTTTTTAATATTGAAGGGGAAGTATTTGGTGTTCCAATAACATACCTTATTGTTGACATTATATTCATTATAGCAGCACTTACGGATAAGCTAGATGGATATATAGCAAGGTCAAGAAATCAAATAACTACTTTTGGAAAATTTTTGGACCCAATAGCAGATAAAATAGTAGTTATCACGGCGATGATAATGCTTGTTGCATGGAATGGACATTTGCCAGCATGGATTCCTATTATAGTTATTTTTAGAGAATTTGTAGTTTCTGGCTATAGATTAGTTGCTGTTAAGCAAGAAGGAAATGTAATTGCTGCAAGTATTTGGGGGAAATTAAAAACAGCAACACAAATGATATCAATTGCTTTTGCTTTTATAGACCCAAATCCTTTTGGTGCTATTTTTAATGGTAATTTAGCAGGATACGAATTTGTTATTAATCTAATAGTTACTTTAACAATGAGCGTATCTGTTGTTGCAACTATATTCTCAGGTTGGGAATATGTAAAAAATGGAAAAGAATTGTTTAAAGATTCTATGTAAAAAAATAAAAAGATATGTGTTGGTAAAATCAAAGTTTTTGGAGCACACGTGAAAGAAAATAAAAACATATTATTGAACAAAAATTAATATACTAAAAAAGGTGAAGCGTCCCAAATTACCCTATTTAGGGTGACTTAGGACCTGTCCCCAAAGGAGATAACATGGAGATAAATGAAGCTAGAAAAAGGGCTGAAGAGTTAAGACCTTTGCTAAAATATTATACGCAAAAATATTTTGATGATGAACAAGTTGTTAGTGATTATGAATATGATATGCTTATGAGGGAGCTTAAGCAGATTGAGAAGGAATATCCAGAACTAATAACAAAGGATTCTCCAACACAAAGGGTTGGTGCAAGTATAAAAAAAGGCTTTGAAAAGGTGACGCATGAAGTGCCTTTGCAAAGCCTTCAAGATGTGTTTTCATTTGGCGAAGTTGAAGAATTTGAAGAAAAAATGGAAAAAGCTGCTAAGCAGTATGGAAGGCCACTAAATTATGTTGTAGAAACTAAAATTGATGGTTTATCTGCTAGCTTAGAGTATAGGGATGGAAAGCTATGGAGAGCTGCAACCCGTGGCGATGGACAAGTTGGTGAAAATGTTACTGAGAATATTTCAACTATAAAAACTGTGCCAAAAGAGTTAAAAGAACCTATTAACATTACAGTTCGCGGTGAGGTTTTTATAGGAAAAAATGATTTTGATAAAATGAACGAAGATAGGCTTATGGAAGAACAAGAGCAGTTTGCCAATGCACGTAATGCTGCTGCTGGTTCTTTAAGGCAATTGGATAGCGGTATTACTGCAAGTAGACCTTTAAATATTTATATATTTAATGTGCAAAAAAGCGAAGATATTCATTTTGAAACACATTATGAGAGCCTATTATACCTAGAAAAATTAGGCTTTAATGTTAACCCTGTTAAAATTTTGTGCACTACAAGGAAAGAAGTGCAAAAGGCAATTGAAGAAATTGGCAAAATGCGTGATAAATTAGATTTTGGGATTGATGGTGCAGTTGTTAAAGTAAACGACTTGGAACTTAGGGAAAAAGTTGGAACTACATACAAAACACCTAAATGGGCAGTTGCATATAAATACCCACCAGAGAAAAAAGAGACTTTATTAAAAGATATTGTTTGCCAAGTTGGTAGAACTGGTGCTATTACACCTATGGCTATTTTAGAGCCTGTTTATGTTGCTGGTTCTAAAATTTCTAAAACTACACTTCACAATGAAGATTATATTAAGGAAAATGATATTCGCATCGGGGATAGGGTTATTATTCAAAAAGCAGGTGATGTGATTCCAGAAGTTGTTGGGGTTAACAAGAAAAAAAGAGATGGAACAGAAAAAGTTTTTGAAATGCCAAGAGTGTGCCCTGTATGTGGAGCAGAGGCTGTTAGAGAAGAAGGAGAAGCAGTTGTAAGGTGTATAGGCATAGAGTGTCCAGCTAAGTCATATAGAAGTATAATTCACTTTGCTTCAAAAGATGCTATGGACATTGACGGATTAGGTGAGTCGATTATAGCTGAATTAATTGATAAGAACTTAATTTCAAATATTGCAGATATTTATAAATTAACATTTGATGATATTGCATCATTAAAGAAAAATGGTAAAAAATTTGCGCAAAATTTAATGGATGCAATTGAAGAAAGTAAGCACAGAGATTTGTATCGATTAATAAATTCTTTGGGAATTCGTCATGTTGGGGTTAAACTTGCAAAGACTTTAACAAAATATTTTAAAACTATGGATAAACTAATGAATTCATCATATGAAGAATTAAGATTAATTGAAGATGTTGGCGGAATTACTGCAAAAGCAATACATGAATTTTTTGCCCAAGAACAAACTAGGGATTTAATAAACAAGCTAAAAGAGACAGGAGTTAATATGGAAGTTATTGAAGAAAAAGGCGTGGATAATCGTTTTGAAGGCAAGACTTTTGTATTAACTGGAACTTTAGAGCATTATTCAAGAGAACAAGCAAGTGAAATAATTGAAAGATTTGGTGGCAAAACTTCTTCATCTGTTTCTAAAAAAACTGATTATGTGTTAGCTGGCGAAGAAGCAGGTAGCAAGCTTAGAAAAGCGCAAGAATTGGGTGTAAAAATAATCTCTGAAGAAGAGTTTAATGTGTTGATTAGAAGTTAGAGGTTAGAGGTTAGAAGTTAGAAATTGGAAGTGGGGAGAGAATTTAAAATGGAAGGAAAGTATAGTTTTGATGAATTCAATCAAAATTTAGAGGATGGATACCAAATATATTTTACCTATGTACGAAACCGCTATTTAATATTTAAAACAGCGGAAAATTGCTATACGCAAAAATTACTATCTGTTCATGACAAAAACCCTCAACCAAGGCATAGCATGATTACATTTAAAAGAATAAAAGAAATGTTCCCCCATATGGAAGAAATTGAGTATAAAACAGGGGTATAACAAACACTTTTTTGACTTTTATTGAAAAATGTAGTATAATAATTATATCACTTAATTTTAGGAGGTTAATAACTATGTGTATGAGACTTAATGAAAAAGAACGGCAACTCATCGAAAGAGTCCTTAAGGGATTCGGTTTCTGGCTCCAGGGTGGATCTTCTGAAATTCGGAAAGATGGTAAAATCATTTACCATTTGAGTATTGACACCGGTTGTTGCTGTAACGTTGGTTACCGACTTGGTCCGATGCTGAAGAAGGCACTGAACGCAGATGAAATCTACCTTATGGGTTTACAGATTGCTTAAGACCTCCAGCAAAATCTCCTAATTAGGAGAAGCGCTCTCTACAAAAGTAGAGAGCGTATTTTAATATATTTTAGGATTAACATTAACCGTCTTTTGATTAGTATATATAACTATACCAGGTTTTGATTTTGAAGGCTTTTTAACATATTTAGCAAAGGTATAATCTACAGGAACATTTGATGATTGTTTTGCCTTGCTATAATAAGCTGAAAGTTCAGCTACTTTATTAATTGTTTCCTGAGATGGCTCTTTTTGCGTAACTACTAAAATTACATGACTACCTTGTAAATCTTTTACATGGAACCAAATATCGTTATCATTAGCAATTTTAGTTGTTAAATAATCATTTTCCATATTATTTCTACCAACTAATACATTAAAACCATCTATATTATATGATAGAAAATCATTTTTTTTTTTTTTCTTATTATTTTTATATTTTAGTTTTCCACTAATTTTAAATGCTTTAGAATTTTTATTTACTTGGGTTTTTCTTGCAAAGAAATTTGCGCTTTCCATTTCTTCATAAATTTTATCAATATCTTGAACATTTTTTGCAATTTGCAATGAATAAACAATGCTTTCTAAATAATTTATTTCATTTTCTAATTCGTTTTTTTGAATAGAAACAATATCAATAGTATTTTTTAATTTATTATATTTCTTAAAATATTTTTTTGCATTATCAGCAGGAGAAAGCGAAATATCAAGTGGAATATTTATTTCCCTGTTATTATCATAGTAATTTTGTAAAACAATATAATCCTTATGCGTTTTGTCTAATTTATATAAATTACTTGTTATTAGTTCTCCATATAACTTATATTTTTCCATTTCAGAACACTCGTCAATTTTACTATTTACTCCATCTAATTTTTTAGAAATCTTTTTTAGATTTTTTGATACAAATGCCAATAAATTATTTCTATACTGAATAAAATTTTCATTTTGTTCCTTTTTAAAATAATAATCATCTAAAAAGAAATTTATGCTCAAGCTTTCTTGCACCTTATCAGAAAATTCCAAAGAATAATCTTTATCAAGTTCAATACAAAAAGCCATGTTATTTTCGATTTTTTCAAGTAACTTTCTTAAATATAAAAATAAATTTTGAAAGTTTTCAAAACTAAAATCTTCATTAACTACTAATTTTTGCATACTGTGTTCTAGTAGAGTTTTGCTTGTGCCTGTAAAATTTTCTAAAAAATATGTTGAAAGATTTTGATTTTTATTTAAATTATTATATAAATCTTCAATATTTTCTATTTCAATAATATTAAATTTGTTGCTTTCTGGTAATTCGTATATAGCCTTAGGAAAAATGTTACGGTATGAGCCATTTTCACTATTTAAATGCCTTAGACTATCAATTATATTATTATCTTGACCGGCTAAAATAATATTACTGTGTTTTCCCATTAATTCTACGATAAGTTTTAAAGTAGTTAAAACTGCATGTTCAAAATACTTTTCTATTTCAAAAATAGCAATTCTTTCCAAACCCATCATATTAATTTTTTTAATTCTGCTACCAATTAGATATTTCCTAAGAAGCATACAAAAATTAGGCGAAGAAAGTGGATTTGATTTTAAATTTGTTGTCAAATGTAATGAATAAAAAGAAAATGATGTATTTATGCTTAGAGCATAGTTTATCCCTTGCGAATAAATGCTTAAAACAATTTCTTCTGAAGTGGGTTGATGAATTTTTTCTATTCTTCCGCCTATTATGCAAGAATTTAATTCATTTACAATTGCTTTTAAAGTAAAGCCATCAAATGCCAAGTTAATTCCTTCTTTCAATTATTAAAATATCAATAATATTATATCAAATTATTTTTAGATTTAAAAGCACAATGATTAAAAAAATATCCCTAAATGCTTGTACTTTTTGGAATTTCCTTGTATAATAATACTGTTCAAAATATATGAAAGGGATGAAAAATAAAAATGACATTTATAGAAAAACTTAAAGAAAAAGCAAAAAAAGATATTAAAACAATTATATTACCAGAAAGTGAAGATGTTAGAGTTTTAAAAGCTGCTTCCAAAGTAATGGAAGAAGGCTTTGCAAAAATCATTTTAATTGGTGATGAAGACGAAACTTTAAAAAGAGCAAACGAAAACAGCATTAATTTAGAGGGAATAAAGATTATTAATCCAAAGACTTCAGAAAAATTTGAAGAATATGCAAATAGTTTTTATGAGTTAAGAAAAGCAAAAGGTATGACTTTAGATAAAGCAAGAGAGACATTATTAGAGCCAATTTACTTTGGCATGATGATGGTAAAACAAGGGGATAGTGATGGCTTAGTTTCAGGTGCTTGTCACTCTACAGCAAATACTTTAAGACCAGCTTTGCAAATTTTAAAAACTGCACCAGGAACAAAATTAGTTTCTGCATTTTTTGCAATGGTAGTTCCAAATTGTGAATATGGAGAAAATGGAGTATTTATATTTGGAGATAGTGGGCTTGTTGAAAATCCAACTGCTGAAGAATTATCAGAAATAGCCATTTCTTCAAGTAAAAGTTTTCATCAATTGACAGGAGCAGAACCAAAAGTAGCAATGCTTTCATATTCTACATATGGAAGTGCACACTCAGAGTTAACAGAAAAAGTAATTGAAGCTACAAAATTATTAAAAGAAAAAGAGCCAAACTTAATATGCGATGGAGAATTACAATTAGATGCTGCTATAGTTCCAGAAGTTGCAAATTCAAAAGCACCGGGTAGCCCAGTGCAAGGAAAAGCAAATACTTTAATATTTCCAGATTTAAATGCTGGAAATATAGGATATAAATTAGTACAAAGATTAGCTAAAGCAGAAGCTTATGGACCACTTTGCCAAGGCATTGCAAAACCGGTTAATGATTTATCAAGGGGTTGCAATAGTGATGATATTGTTGGTGTTGTGGCTATAACTTGTGTACAAGCTCAAACAATGTAATAAACAGATAAAATCTGTTTAAATATATATTTTAGGAGGATTTAAAATGAAAGTTTTAGTTGTAAACTGCGGAAGTTCATCTATTAAATATCAATTAATAGATATGCAAACTGAAGAATTAATGGCAAAAGGGTACCTAGAAAAAATAGGCTTACCAGATTCTTTTTTAACACATACTGTTAATGGAGAAAAACATAAGATTGAACAAAAAATTGATAATCATGAAGAAGGAATTAAGTTAGTTTTAGAGCAATTAACTCATCCAGAATATGGAGTTATTAAAGACTTAAATGAAATTGACGCTGTAGGTCATAGAGTTCTACATGGTGGAGAAAAGTTAAGTGATTCTGTATTAATAGATGATGATGTAATTGAGGTTATTAGAGAGTGTATACCATTAGGACCACTACATAACCCTGCTCAATTAAAAGGAATAGAAGCTTGCAAAGCAGTAATGAAAGGTGTACCAATGGTTGCTGTTTTTGATACAGCTTTCCATCAAACACTACCTAAAATGGCATATTTATATGCTTTACCATATGAATATTATGAAAAATACGGTATTAGAAAATATGGTTTCCATGGAACTTCACATAGATTTGTTTCTAAAAGAGTTGCAGAACTTATGAACAAACCAATAGAAGACTTAAAAATTATTACATGCCACCTAGGACAAGGTGCTAGCTTATGTGCTGTTAAAGGTGGAAAATCTGTTGATACTTCAATGGGATTTACACCACTAGCAGGTGTACCAATGGGTACTAGATGTGGTGATATTGACCCATCAATAGTTACATTTTTAATGAAAAAAGAAAATTTATCACCTGATGAGATGGATAATATTATGAATAAAAAATCAGGAAAATTAGGAGTTTCTGGCATCAGCTCAGATGACAGAGATGTAGAAGCAGCAATAAAAGAAGGAAATGAAAGAGCAAAACTTGCAATTGATACATTTGCATATCAAGTAATTGGATATATTGGAAGATTTGCAGCACAAATGGATGGTGTAGATGTAATCACATTTGCTGGTGGAGTTGGAGAAAACGGAATTGAAGTAAGAAAACAAATTTGTGATTCACTATCTTTCTTAGGAGTTAAGATTGATGAAGAGAAGAATAACTGCAGAGGTAAAGAAGTAGAAATTACAACTCCAGATTCAAAAGTAAAGGTATTTGTTGTTCCAACAAACGAAGAACTAACAATTGCTAGAGACACTATGGAAATTGTAAGCAAATAATATAGATAGCGAAAAACGTATATACGTTTTTCGCTATTTCTATGTCTCTTTGGCAAGTGGATTTTTATTAACCGCATCTTTTACTTGCTCATCATTTACATGTGTATAAATTTCGGTAGTAGAAATACTTTCATGCCCTAGCAAAACCTGTAATGCCCTTATATCAACATGTCCATATTGATACATTAATGTTGCTGCTGTATGCCTTAGTTTATGTGTTGAATATTTGTTTAAATCTAATCCAGCTTTTGCTAATTCTCTTTTTACAATTTCTTGAACCATCCTATTGCTTATTCTTTCTTTACGTTTACTTAAAAATAGAGCATCTTTTGACTCATATTTTACTCCTTCATGAGGTCTAACTTTTAAATAATCATTTATTGCATCCATGCACGACTTATTTAAATAAATAGTTCTTTCTTTATTTCCTTTACCAATTACATTTAATTTATTTTCAGAAAAATTAATATCTTTTATATTAATACCAACTAATTCAGACAAACGCATACCACAATTTAAAAATAAAGTAATTATAGCTAAATCTCTTTCTTTATTTTCATCAGAAGCTGTTTTAGTTACCTCTATTAGTTTCCTGCTTTCTTCCAAAGAAAGATATTTAGGAAGCCTTTTATCAAGTTTTGGGGTTTCTAAATTTTGGGCAGGGTTTGTCTCAATTAATTTTGCTTTAGAAGCTAAATATTTAAAAAATACACGTATTGTAGAAACCTTTCTGGCACGAGTGGCAGGTTTGCTTCTTAAATCAGTTGCCATGTGAGAAATATATTTATGAATATCTTCTAATTTTATTTTTTTTATAATATTTATATCTAAATCATGTATATCCACTTTAGAATAATCTTTTTCAGCTGATAATCCAAATTCTATTTTTATGAATTTTAGAAAATTACGAAGGTCGTAATTATATTCTTTAATACTATTAGGTGATTTATTAAGTATAGTAATACTATAATCTAAAAAAGAATTTAAAAAATCAGGATTAGCATTTCTATCAATCATAAATTTCATCTCCAAACATGTTTTTTTAAAAAAACTATTGCTATTACATATTATTAACATGTATAATTATATTGTAAAAAAAATAAATAGTCAAATAGGAGGCTAGTTTTATGATAGAAATTAAAAATGTTTCAAAATCTTATGTTAAAGGGAAAAAATCAATAGATAATTTAAGCCTTGATATAAAAAATGGAGAAATCTTTGGATTTTTAGGACCTAATGGGGCAGGGAAAACAACTACAATAAGGATGATGACAGGCATTTTAAATATTGATGAAGGTGATATTTTAATAGACGGTAAAAGCATAACAAGAGAACCATTAGAAGCAAAGAAAAATTTTGGATTTGTACCAGATAGTCCTGATATGTTTTTAAAACTAAAAGGTATTGAATACTTAATGTTTATGGCAGATGTATATAATGTGCCACAAGATATTAGAAAAGAAAAAATAGAAGAACTTACTAAAAAATTTGAGATATATGAACAATTAAATAATCAAATACAAAGTTATTCACATGGTATGAGGCAGAAAATAGTTATATGTGGAGCATTGCTTTCTGAGCCTAAAAATTGGATACTAGATGAACCTATGACCGGTTTAGACCCAAAATCATCATATGACCTAAAGGAAATGATGAGAGAGCATGCTAAATCAGGAAAAACAGTATTCTTTTCAACACATATATTAGAAGTTGCAGAAAAATTATGTGATAGAGTAGGAATTATAAGTAAAGGAAAATTGGTTTTTGTAGGAACATTTGAGGAATTAAAGCAAAAATTTAAAGAAGAAGCATCATTAGAAAAATTATTTTTAGAATTAACTGAAGATTAATACTAGAAAGGAAGATGTAGAATATGGATAAAGTAATAAAATTAACTAAAATATTTCTTAAAAATTCTTTTTCTAATATGGATGCAAAAATGGGAGTATCTAATAAATCTAAGAGTAAAATACTAATTTATGTTTTTTTATTTTTATACTTAGCTGCATTAATAATATTCTTTGCATATAATTTATTGCAAGGATTAATCGCAATAAATCAACCAAATGTATTTGTTGCAATGATTTTATTTTTAATATTTGGCGTAGCCATAATTCAAACGATATTTTCAAGCATTAATATATTATATTTTACAAAAGATAATGAATATTTGTTACCATTGCCATTAAAACCATATCAAATAATACTTGCAAGAACTAATGTACTAATAATTGGTGAATACATAATGATTTTATTCTTGGGATTAATTCCACTTATAATGTTTGGAATATTAACTGATGCAGGAATAGCCTATTATATATTAATGCTAATAACTGTATTAGTTTTACCAATATTGCCAATATTATTAATTAGCATAATAGTTATGTTCATAATGAGTTTTGCAAAACTTACCAAAAACAGAAATAAATTTCAATTAATTGCATCACTATTACTTTTAGTAATAACAATAGCATTATCTATTAGTATAAGTGGAACAAATGAAGAATTAACAAACGAAGAAATGGCCCAAATGGTGGTTCAGGCAAATGGGATGATAAATCTAATTAAGGGATATATTCCAACAATTGATTTTTTAATAAATGAATTAAAAACAAAAGGAATTGTTCCTGTAAGTGCTGTAGTAACACCATATATTAATGGAGATGTAAACATGCCTCAAATTAATGACAATGCTCAAAAGTTCACAGACAAAAGGTTAGAACAAAACTACAATATGTCAA
>CALXVE010000031.1 GCA_944391885.1 uncultured Clostridia bacterium
TTAGAAATTTGTTAGAAAATTCTAGCAATTTTATTATAAAAGCATCAAGGTTAATCTTACGAACTCCTTGATGCTCTTATGGTGCAGATGGCCGGAATCGAACCGGCACGGTTTATTCAACCGCAGGATTTTAAGTCCTGTGCGTCTGCCAGTTCCGCCACATCTGCATAACTTAAGAACTGACAAGATTTATTTTACTCCCTAAAGCCAAATTTGTCAAGGGGTTTTGGAAAAAAGTTAACCAAAATTTTACCTATTCCCTTTATTTTGATTAGTATATTGCTTGTTTGAAAATATCTTATCCATAACACTATCTGGATAATGCTTATCTAAAAATCTATCTAATCGTGTATCTGCTGATATGTTTTGTACTCTTTCATACTGTCTATATCCTGCAAGCATTGATATTCCTGTGTTTAGTATCATAAATACAAAAAATGCTATGGTTGCAATTTTTGCATTTTTTGTAATGTTATTAAATACATCGATATCTCTAATGCTAGGATAAAGTAGTTTTATAAATAAAATTCCACCTATTCCCCAATACATGCAGTGTAATAAACTAGTCCTTCCATTTAAATTAAATGGAAGATTGCTATACTCCCATGAAACCGTGCCAAACATACACTCTTGGGCATATGAAAATAGGTATTCTGTTAGCCCACCTAAGATTATTGTATAAAGAAATATTTTAATCCCGCTTATTTCCTGCACGTTTTTTATTTTTGCACCTGTTATTCTCGGAACTATCAAATAATATATTACTGCTCCTGCACCATAAACAGGTATAAAAGGTCCATATATAACCCCTTGCCTTATCTCAAAATGGCCTTTTTGAACCAAGCAAACAATAGTCTCTACTAAACAGCCAAGTGCACTACCTATAATAAAAATCCAGAATATTTTTACTATTTCGTTTTTAGTACTTTTCTTCATCATTTTTTCCCCATTTATTTTTACGATTATTCTACTTTTACATATTATCACATTTTTTAAAAATTTTTATTAAATTTTTCTTAATTTAAATTAATTTTTTATGAATTTATTGTTGTGGAAGTTTTACCTGTTCCAACTACGCTTTCTTGTAATGAGCGCCATGTGTTACAACCTATAATTCCGTCTGCTGATAGTCCCACACTTCTTTGATATGCAAGTACTGCACGATATGTTTGTGCACCAAATACTCCATCTAATCCACCTGTATTATATCCTAATGTATTTAAGTTATCTTGTGCTATGCATACATATGCTCCTCTGCTCCCTTGCCTAATTAATGGGTATCCACCTGTGCTACATGCTGGTGTTCCCCTTCTTTTGTCAAAATGCACCCATGTTGGTGTTAGATTTGCCGGTTCCACATATGTCCAAATGCCCGAAGTTTGTGCCAAATTTCTTAATCTATTTCTATTGCTATTTGTCATCCTTTGCCCAACATCAAATGCTGTTCCCGCGTAGTGTTGTGACTGTGTTCCATGTCCACCTTCATATGGTCTTTTAAAAGCAAATCCAACATCAATTGGTCCACCATATAAATATCTTTGGCTGTTCCACGCTTGCATTACACGTTTTTCCGTCCAAAGCACATTGCTTCCACTTGAGCCACGAAATTCTCTTACTGTTAATGTTCTATTTGTAACATAGGGCATTGCTTCTGTAAGCCCCCTATAATATGTCTCCATCCTGTTGGTATCATTGTTATAAATTAAAATTCTTGCCATATTAACATTCCTCCATATTGTATAATATGAAGGACTAAAAAAAGAAGTGTCAATTATTTGGCACTTCTCTTAATTTTACTACTAATCTTTGTTTTCCATAATTTGTACAAGTAATTAATGTAAGTTCTTTTTTGCCATTTGTTAGCTGGCTGGTGCACCTTGTGTCTGTAGGCTCTACTACATATTTATCATATACTTGGTATGTAATTTTTCTTCCAGATAGGTCAGTTAATTCTGCTTTATCCCCATTTTTTAGTTTATGTAATTTTCCAAACATTATTCCACTTTCATAATAGTGGCCAACTATGCAGTAATTTCCTATTTCATTTGGATCTGGACCCCAGTATTTATTTATTGAAACATATAATAAGTCTGGTGAAGTGTTTGAAAGTACTGGATATTCTATATTAATTGCTGGAACTTTTAATATTGCCTCTGTTCTGTATTCAACTCCATCTGTTGATGTATATATTTTTGAATCTATATCTGGTTTTGTATTAATTTCTTCTTTGTGTTCTTCTTCTTGTTCTTTATTTAAAATAACTACTAGCACATCATCATCTGTTTGTTTAACTGTTGTGTCTTGATTATATTTTAAATCTGCTAAAATTTCTTGTGATACTTGTTCTGTTTTGTTTCTATCATATGCTGCATAAATGTAATATGAGAATAAAAGGCACACTAAAAATACAGATAAAAAGAATTCAATTTTGTAAATAATCTTTTTTCTTTTCATCTCAGGTGTAATATATACTTTTTCTGTTACCAAAATCTGATTCATATTTGTCCTTTCTATCTTATAATACTACAAATTTATTATAACATGGCAAATTTATTTTTTCAAGGCAAATTTGACAACTATTATAAAAGTTAGTATACTATTTATCAAAAGGAGATTTTACATGAATTCTATTTTAGAAGAAACTAGATTTTTACTAAAAAAATATCATATAAATGCAAATAAAAGCTTGGGGCAAAATTTTTTAATTGATGAAAATGTTATTGATAATATTATATCTTCTGCAGAAATTGACAAAGATGATTTGATTATTGAAATTGGGCCCGGTCTTGGCACTTTAACTGCAAAATTATTGGAAGTAGCCGGTAAAGTAATTTCTATTGAATTAGATGATAGGATGGTAAATATTCTTGAAGACCGCTTTAAATTTTATAATAATTTTAATCTCATACATGATGATATTTTAAAAGTAGATTTAAAAGCACTAATTGCTAAAGAAGCAAATTTTTCTAGTGTTAAAATTGTTGCAAATTTGCCATATTATATTACCACACCAATTATTATGAAATTATTAGAAAATATGCTACCTATTAAAAGCATTACTGTAATGGTTCAAAAAGAAGTTGCAGATAGGCTAACAGCAATACCAGGAAGTAAAAATACTGGTGCTATTACATATTGTGTTTATTATTATTGCACTGCTAAAGAAGTTCTTCTTGTTCCTAATAGCTCTTTTATTCCAGCACCGGAAGTGAATTCTGAAGTTATTAAATTAGATATTAGAAAAATACCACCAGTGAAATTGGAAAACAAAGAATTATTTTTTAGAGTTATTAAAGCAAGTTTTATGCAAAGAAGAAAAACTTTATTAAATGGACTTGCAAATAGCAAAATTTCAACTAAAGAAGTTTTAAAAAATATGCTCCATGATTTAAATTTAGATGAGAATATAAGGGGCGAAAGCCTTAGTATTGAGCAATTTGCTAAAATTAGCAATTATTTAAGTAAAAAAAATAGCTGTTAGTAAACTCTAACTAACAGCTATTTTTTCTAGTCTTCTAGCCCAAAACTTACACCTAAAGCATTATTTATTTTAGAAATTATTTTCTCATCATCAATATGCCCTATTTTTTCTTTTAGTCTACTTTTATCAATTGTTCTAATTTGCTCTGTTAGCACTACCGATTCTGATTTTAATCCGCTCTGTTCTGGCTCTATTTCAATATGGGTAGGTAATTTTGTTTTTCCTGTTTGTGAAGTAATTGCTGCAGCAATTACTGTTGGACTGTGCTTGTTTCCCATATCATTTTGAATAATTAGTACTGGCCTAACACCACCTTGCTCTGACCCAATTACTGGGCTTAAATCTGCATAAAACATATCTCCTCTTTTTATTACCATTTTTCTTCACTCCTAATATTTGTATATTTAAGGTTTTTATATTGATATATTTTAATATTAGTTTGAGATAATGATAGTTTTAGTATTGTGCTATGCTGTAGTCCTGCAGGCGAAATGCTAATATTTCTTCTTTTTTTAGACTATTAATCTTTATCTCATTATATAATATGTAAACTAAATTTTTTTGGTTCTTATCTTGTACAATTAATTTTTCTATATTTCCTGTTTGTTTATTAATCACTAGTTTTTTGCTTGATACATATGGATTCTGGCTTTCTAACTTTACTTCCATAATTACTTGGTTATTTTCTTCATATATATTTTTTTGCGTCGAATTTTTGTAATCTTCAATAAATGAGTTTAACCACAAAAAATTATCTGTTAAATATTCGTAGTTTTCATATATTGTTGTAAGGTTTAGTTTTGAATTATTTATTGTTAATTTATTTCCATCATAAATTGTTTCTAACCCCTCTATATTACTTGGCTCTTTTACTACTTGTTTTTCTATATTTGGGCTTACATAACTTTGTTTTAGTACATATTTTGTTTGATTTTTATTGCTTTGCACTTCAACCGAAATTTCTGCTTCATATGAACTAATATTTAAAATATATTCCTCTATTTCTGCTAGAGTTTTGTTATTTAAATTATTACCAAAATTTGATTTTTTATTAGCATTTTTGAAGAAAAATATTAAAATTATTAAAATTGATATGATTAATGCAATAATAAGTGCTATAGCCCATTTCTTTTGTAATAGTTTTTTGTTTTTTTCCATATTATCATCCTTTCAAAAGGCTTTAAAAAAAGAGAATATGTAAATATTCTCTTTAATTTATATTCATATATTTTTAAAGTATTCTGTAATACACTCTACTAATTCGTTTTTGGTTTCTATTGTGTTTATTTTTTGCCTTATAGCACTTGCATCTTTCAATCCTTTTAGGTAATATGTCATGTGTTTTCTCATTTCTTTAATTCCAGTATTTTCGCCCAATTCTTCCACTTGAAGTTCAATATGTTCTAATATAATTTTTAGGCGTTTTTCATTACTAATTTCTATTATTTTGCCATTTTGCAAATATTCTTGTATTTGCATAAAAATCCATGGATTGCCAATTGCTGCTCTGCCAATCATAATGCCATCTACGCCTGCAAATTCAAACATTTTTAATGCATCTTGCGGACTTTTTATATCTCCATTACCTATTACAGGTATTGACACTTCTTGTTTTAGTTTTTTTATTATTTCCCAGTCAGCTGTTCCTGAATAAAACTCATCCCTTGTTCTACCATGTATTGTAATGGCACAGGCACCTGCTTGTTCTGCCATTTTTGCAAATTCTATGCAGTTTATATGGTCTTTATCCCATCCTTTACGAATTTTAACAGTTACTGGAACACTTGAATTTTCTACTACTGCTTGTATGATTTTTCTTGAAAGTTCAATATCTAGCATTAGTTTGCTACCATCACCATTTTTTACCACTTTGGGCGCTGGGCAGCCCATGTTTATATCTATAATATCAGCTATTTTACTTATTTTTTTTGCACTATATGCCATTGCTTCTATATCATTTCCAAATATCTGCACAGCTACTGGTCTTTTTTCGTTTTTCATGTTTAGTAATTTTTCAGTTTTTTTATCATCATAAAAAAGACCTTTGCTACTTACCATTTCTGTGCAAACAAGTCCAGGATTAAATTTTTCGCACATTATACGAAATGGCAGGTTTGTAATTCCTGCCATTGGCGCTAGTAAAATATTATTTTCTAATATTACATTTCCTATTTTTAGTTTTTTTAAATACATTTTTTTCTCCATTTTATTCTATAAATAGTGTTCTTTGCCTTCTCCCACTAATGTTTAGCAAAATTGCTATTAAAATTAGGTTTGTAAGTAACGAGCTACCGCCATAGCTTACAAATGGAAGTGGAATTCCTGTAATAGGCAATAATCCCATTGTCATACCTATATTTTCTAACATGTGAAAAAAGAATATTCCTGCAATTCCTGCTGCAATATATGCTCCTTCATCATCTTTTGCAGTTTTTGCAACTTTAATTGCTTTTGTTACTAAAATTATATATAAAATAATAACAGTGGCTCCGCCAATAAATCCTAATTCTTCACCTATTACGGCAAATATGAAGTCCGTAGTTTTTGGGTATAAGTAGCCAAGCTGAGTTTGATTTCCTGATAATAGCCCCATACCAAATATTTGCCCTGCTCCAATTGCTAATTTAGATTGTATAATATTATATCCTGCACCTCTTGGATCAATATCTGGGTTTAAATACACATCTATTCTGGTTTTTGCATGCTCTGGTAAAATCCAAAAATATGCTATAGGTATTAATATAACTACTAATAAAATAGATATTATAATATATTTCTTTTTAATCCCTGCTACAAATAGCATAAAAATAAGTGCTGATAAAAAGGCAAGTGCAGTTCCATAGTCTGGCTGTATAACTATTAAAATTACTGGCACTGCAATTGTTAGTAGCGTTAGCACCAATTTCCAAAAACGATTTATTTCATCTCTTTCTTTTTTTTGCAGTTTGCATATTACATATGTTGCAAATAATATTACTACAATTTTGGCAAATTCTGCTGGTTGAAACGAAAATGAACCAAATGTAAACCAACTTGTTGCTCCATTAATTGGTTCTGTAAACAAAACTGCTATTAATAAAAGTAAGCTTACTCCATATAATATTGGCGATAACTTGGTAAACCAATTATAATCTATTAAAATAACTATAACTATCACAGGCACGCTAATTACAAGCCATATTATTTGTTTTTTAAATTCATCATAATCAGAATTTTGAGTGGCAGAAAATAGTGCTACTAATCCAATTGCTATCAATAAAATAGTACATACTAATATTCCCCACTCAATATTTTTTAATATCTTTTTTTTCATGCTCTTCCTCGCATTTTAAGCATTTTCATTTACATTGTTTACTGCTTCTTTATTTTCTATTCCTTCTTTTGAAATTTCTTCTTTTTTTGTTTCTTCTTCTAGCTTATCCTGAATTTTTTGTGCTTCTTCAATTACTTTTTCAGGTTTTTCTGCTTCTCTGTTTTCTTCTGTTTTCTCATTTGTTTCTGGTTTGCTGTTTTCTTCTATTTTTTTATTTTCTTGTGGTTTGATATCCTCTTCTGCTTTTTCATCTTTCTCTGTTTTACTATTATCTTCTACTTTTTTCTCATTTTCTTGCTTGTTTTCTTTATTTTCAGGATTTGCAGTTTTTTCTTTGTTTTGTGGAACATTTGCTACACGCGCTTCATTTTTAATTGTTACTATAGGAATATTTGCATAAAGTGCTGGTGCACCTACTGTTCCATCATCATTTGTTTTATTAGTCAAACGCACATCAATTGACTTTTCATCAACATCAATATATTTTTTAATAACTTCAATTATTTCCTGTTTCATTAATTCCAAGAAATCAGCAGATACATTTGCCCTATCTTGCATTAATACTAAATGCAATCTCTCTTTTGCTGTATCTGAGCTTTCTTTAGTTTTTTCTTTCTTTCCAAGGTTTTTAAAAAACTTGATTACATTTTCAAACATATTCTATCCTCCAACTGTCTTATTTTCTTGCAAAGAAATGCTTTATTTTAGCCAAAAATCCTCCGTCCTTTCCTGGAATAGTAATATCTACGTTTTCTCCTAAAATTCTTTGAGCAATTTCTATGTATGCTTTTCCTGAAGGTGCTCTGTGATTTGTTACAACAGGTTCACCTTTATTTGTTTGTGTAATTATGAATTCATCATCTGGTACAACACCAATTAAGTCAATAGATAATAAATCTACAATATCCTCCACATCCATCATCTCGCCCTTTTTAACCATATTTGGTCTTAAGCGGTTTATTACTAACTGTGGATTTTTTATTTCTGATGCTTCTAGTAATCCTATAATTCTATCAGCATCACGAATAGCAGAAATTTCTGCTGTAGTTACAACTATAGCTCTATCTGCCCCTGCAATGGCATTTTTAAAACCTTGCTATATCCCTGCTGGGCAGTCGATTAGAATATATTCAAATTCTTCTCTTAGTTTTCCTACTAATTCTTTCATTTGTTCTTCATTTACTGCACTTTTATCTCTTGTTTGGGCTGCTGGAAGTAAGAATAATTCTTCAAATCTTTTATCTTTAATTAGGGCTTGTCTTAATTTACATTTTTCTTCTACGACATCAACAATATCATATACTATTCTGTTTTCTAGTCCCATAACAACATCAAGGTTTCTAAGTCCAATGTCTGTATCTATAAGAACTACTTTTTTACCTCTTAAAGCTAAAGCTGAGCCAACATTAGCAGTTGTTGTGGTTTTTCCTACTCCTCCTTTGCCTGATGTTATAACAATAACTTCTCCCATTTCATTTCCTCCTTAATTTTGGGCAACCTTTAATAAAATATAAATGCAATATTTCCATATGAAAATATTATACTAAAAATTTTGTAAAAAATCAATGTTAAGCTATCATTTAATAAAAAAAACTGGTTAATACTTTTTATATGTATTAACCAGTTTTTTCTACAAATATTTTTTCTAAAATCCATATGCTTGATTATCTGCTTGATAGTTTTGAAGCACTTCTTGATCTGTTAGTGATCTATTATATACTTTTACATTATATATATTTCCTAAAGCATTTGCTCTGGTACCCGCTGTAAATATTGTAAGAGGAAAGCTAGTTAGATTTGCATTTGTTATTGATACGGTTCTATCCAGTACTCCACTTCTATAAACTTTTACGTTTGTTCCAGAAAAAACAAAAGTCATATTATATTTAGTATTAGCTTGTAATTTATTTCCTATTGATACTCTTGTAGAGCTACCTTTGGTATCTAGACTAATATCATTACTATAATTAAATAGCATAAATCCATCGCTTGTGGTTGTTCTCGCTCCAAAAAGTGGTTCCACTCCACTTAATGAAGAAAATTCAAATGCAATACTAAAAGTTTGATTGCTAAAGTTGATAGGAAAGTTTTTATTTGTTTTTACTCCATTTTGTTGATTGGATGAAGAAAATTTCAATGAGTTCGTCTGCCAAGTTCCATTAGTTACTACTCCGTCATTTCCATTTCCACTTAAATCTTTCCATGTAGTTGTAGTACTACTATGTCCATTGCCTGTATTGTTAATTCCATCATAATGTAATACTAAACCTGATGTAACATAGCCACCGTCAGTTGTCTCATCGTCTCCAAATCCAATCCAAGTTATTCTTGCATAACCATTTCCTGTATTTCCTGTCATTGTTGATGAATTATCTTGTGTTGGCATTGAAGCATTTCCTGCTACAGTTTCGGCATTATCTAAATAGTATGTAGTTGGTACAGAATATCCACTTGGTACACTTGAAGCTGTGTCCGAAGTCCATACAAATCCTGAACCTCCACCGCCTCCACGGTCATCATCTCCTGAGCTGTCTGGTACAGTACCAGAGCCTCCATACCAGCCGCCTCCACCGGCACCACCATAACCTGATGAAAGATATACACCTCCTCCGCCAAATCCAAATCCACCACAATAATATGATTTATTATTGCTATTAAGCCCTGTTGTAGCCTGAGTTGTAATAGTATATGAGGCTGAATATCCAGAATATGTTTGCATTCCTCCTTTTCCGCAGTAATTACCGTTTGCAGTATAGCTTTGCGTAGATGAACCACCTGCGGTACCACCGCCATACATACCTTGTTTATTTGTAGCTCCATCTGAGCCACCACCACCAGCTACAATAAATCTTGATAGTAGTGATGCACTATCATTCCAATTTCCACCTGTTAGTCTAATATCTGTGGCACCGCCACCACCTTTGTAGCCATATCGGTATCCTCCGCCATTATATCCCCCTGCAACTACACTCGAAACTCTAGTATTTCCGCTACCACCGGCACCGCCCACATAAACGTAAAGTGTTGTGCCCTTAGTTAAATATACTTCACCTGTTGAATAACCACCTTTTCCGCCATATGTGCTGCTACTTCTATATCCGCCCTGTGCTCCCCATACTTGTAATTTATAATTTCCATTTGCAGGAGCCACAAAAGTCTGTGATGAACCGGTATACGCAAATGTATATTCTTTTTGTTCGGGCTCTACATTAGTAATTTCTATTTCTTGCGCATATATTTCTTTTATTTTTATTAGTGTTTTTAGTTGATTTTTTCTAATGCTACCACTTGTGGCAAAAACTGCGCTTAATATAATTACAAAGAAAACTACTGTTGCAACTGCATACATTGATATAGAACCTTTTTCAAAGTTATATATTTTTCTTTTAAGCATTTTTTAACTCCTTCTCATTTGTTTTCTAACTTTACATATTTATCATAAACAAAAAAATACTTTTTGTCAATTGAATTTAAGTATTTTCTCTCAGTATATATTGGTAATTTTTTATATAAGATTCATAGAAGCGTCCCTTAGTTACCCTAAATAGGGTAACTGGGGACTGTCCCAAATAAACACTTGACATTAGCGCTAAATAAGAATAAAATTAAATTCATAAATTTATAAAAAAGGAGGAAATAATCTACATGAAAGATTTAATAGAAATTAGATGGCATGGTAGAGGTGGCCAAGGTGCTAAAACTGCATCACTATTACTAGCAGATGCTGCTTTTAATACTGGCAAATATATTCAAGGTTTTCCTGAATATGGTCCAGAAAGGATGGGAGCCCCTATCACAGCATATAACCGTATTAGTACAAATCCAATTCTTATACATAGCAATATATATGAGCCAGATTATGTTGTAGTTGTAGATGATACTTTGTTAGAGTCTGTTGATGTAACAAGTGGTTTAAAAGAAGATGGCGCAATTGTAATTAATACCACAAAAGATAAAGATTATCTAATAAATGTGCTACATGGTTATAATGGTAGTATTTATGCAATAGATGCAAGAAAAGTATCTCTTGAAACTTTAGGTAAATACTTCCCAAATACTCCAATGCTTGCAGCAATTGTAAAAGTAGCAAACATTATGGAAGAAAAAGACTTTTTAGAGGATATGAAAGGTTCATTTAAGCATAAATTTGCAAAAAAACCTGAAGTAATAGAAGGAAATATGAAAGCTTTAGAACTTGCATTAAAGGAAGTACAAAAAATAAAATAGGAACAGAGAAAGGAGTTTAGTATGTCTACAAATATTGATAAAAATACACCAGCTAAAGATATGACAATTGGTGGAAATATTTATGAAGCTGGAAATGCAGTTGAATTTAAAACTGGTGACTGGAGAAGTATTAAGCCAAAATATATTTCTGAAAAATGTACTCAATGTGGGTTGTGTTTTCCGGTTTGCCCAGATGATGCTATTCCAGTTGGTAAAGATGGAAAAAGAACAGATTTTAATTATGATTATTGTAAGGGTTGCGGAGTTTGCGCAAAGGTTTGCCCTTTTAAAGCTATTGAAATGGTAAATGAAGAATAAATAGAAAGGAATGAATAAAATGGGAATTAGAGAAAGATTAAGTGGAAATGAAGCTGCAGCTATTGCTATGAAACAGATTAATCCAGATGTTGTAGCAGCTTTTCCTATTACACCTTCTACTGAAATACCACAATATTTTTCTACTTTTGTTAGTAACGGAAGTGTAGATACTGAATTTGTGGCAGTTGAAAGTGAACACAGTGCAATGAGCGCCTGTGTTGGTGCAGAAGCTGCAGGTAGTAGAGCAATGACTGCTACTTCTGCCAATGGTTTGTCTTTTATGTGGGAGATGATTTATATTGCCTCTAGTTTAAGACTTCCAATTGTTATGTCTTTGGTTAACCGTGCTGTATCTGGTCCTTTAAATATCCATAATGATCACTCAGATGCAATGGGTGTTAGAGATAGTGGCTGGATTATGCTATTTTCTGAAAACAACCAAGAGGCATATGATAATTTAATTATGGCTCACCGTATTGCAGAAAATAAGGATGTTTTATTACCTTTAATGGTATGTCAAGATGGTTTTATTACATCACACTCTATTGAAAATATTGAGTTAATTGAAGATGATAAAGTAAAAGAATTTGTAGGTACTTATAAACCTGAACATTATTTATTAAATGATAAAGAGCCTATGGCTATTGGTCCTTTAGATGTTCAATCATATCTATTTGAACATAAATACCAACAAGCACAAGCTATGAGAAATGCTAAAAAAGTAATTGCAGATGTTGCAAAAGATTTTGAAAAAATGACTGGTAGAAAGTATTCATTTTTTGAGGAATACAAAATGGAAGATGCAGAAATAGCAGTTGTTTGTATGAATTCTACTGCTGGTACTGCAAAAACTGTTGTTGATGATTTAAGGAACAAAGGTGTTAAAGCAGGACTTGTAAAAGTTCGTGTATTTAGACCTTTCCCAACTGAAGAAATAGCAAATGCTCTTGGTAATTTAAAGGCTGTTGCTATTATGGATAAGGCTGATTCTTTAAATGGTGCTGGTGGTGCTTTATTTGAAGATGTAACATCAGCTATGTATGTAAACAAAAAACAAGTTCCAGCAGTTAGTTATGTATATGGTATTGGTGGAAGAGATGTAACAAGTAACGATATTCATGAAGTATATGAATATTTACAAAATGTAGCTAATACCGGTGAAATTGATAATCCATACAGATATGTTGGATTACGTGTTTAGGAAAGGAGATAGGAAAAATGCCATATAATTTAAAAGAAGTAATTGCAAATAAACCATCTAGGTTTACCTCTGGTCATAGGATGTGTGCTGGCTGTGGCGCTCCACCAGTTGCTAGGATGATACTTAGGGCATTAAAGCCTGAAGACCATGCAGTAATTGCTAATGCCACTGGTTGTATGGAAGTATCTACTTTTATGTATCCATACACTTCTTGGACAGATTCATATATTCACACAGCTTTTGAAAATGCTGCATCAACTCTTTCTGGTGTTGAAGCTGCTTATAAATCTATGAAAAAGCAAGGCAAATTGCCAGATGATAAACATACAAAATTCATTGCTTTTGGTGGTGATGGTGGAACATATGATATAGGTATTCAAGCATTATCTGGTGCAATGGAAAGAGGTCATGACATGGTTTATGTATGTTATGATAATGGTGCATATATGAATACTGGTATTCAGCGTTCTTCTGCAACTCCAAAATTTGCAGATACTACAACATCACCTGCAGGAAGTGTTATACCTGGTAAAATGCAATCAAGAAAAGATTTAACAGAAATCATGGAAGCTCATCATTTGCCATATGTTGCTCAATCAATAGCTTTTGCAAATTTCAAAGATTTATATGAAAAAGCTGAAAAAGCAATTTATACAGAAGGTCCATGTTTCTTAAATGTATTAGCACCATGCCCAAGAGGATGGGGATATCCAACAGATATGTTAATGCAAATTAATAAATTAGCAGTTGATACTTGCTATTGGCCATTATATGAAATTATTGATGGTAAATATGTGATTAATTATAAACCAGCTAAGAAATTACCTGTTGAGGAATTTTTAAGACCACAAAAACGTTTTAAGCACATGTTCAAACCTGGTAATGAGTGGATGATAGAAGAATTCCAAAAAGAAGTAGATAAGCGTTGGGATGATTTATTAAAATTAGAAGAAATGACCAACAAATAGAAAATAAAAATTCCTCGGCTAAGCCGGGGATTTTTATTTGTTATTCTTCTGACTCTGGAGCTTCTACTGGGCAAACAGCTGCACAAGTACCACATCCAATACATGCATCTTTATCTATTACATATTTTCCATCACCTTGTGAAATGCAAGATACTGGGCAATTTGCAGCACATGCTCCACAGCTAATACATTTATCTGTAATTTTATATGCCATATTATCACCACCTCTCATTATATGTCTTCTTCATTATTTATTGTTTCTTTATCAAGTTTTTCTAATTTTTCTAATTCTTCAAGCTCTTTTGCATGTTCTTTTTCTTCTGGGTCTATGTTCTCTTTTCCTATATTTTTTATAATTTTCACTTCAGAAGCCGGATATTTTTTGTAAAAATTATCCTCCCCATCTTTAAATTTAACTCTAATAATTTCTCTTAGAGTTTCAATTGAATCAACTTTTCTTTTTCCTTCTTCTGTTTTAACAATTGCCCCTATTTTAGGTAATTTTTTTAATTTTTCTTCATAAACATCACTTTCATATTTTAAGCAACACATTAGTCTACCACAATTACCAGAAATTTTAGAAGGATTTAGTGACATGTTTTGTTCCTTTGCCATTTTAATAG
>CALXVE010000032.1 GCA_944391885.1 uncultured Clostridia bacterium
GTTATAAAAGTATTAAATTTTTTCAAGTTATCAATCGGAAGGAAATCCAATTTACACAACTTTTACGATAGTCTCTTTTTATATTTGAAAAAGTGGACCATTTTTCAAATATAGCTTGGACCATTTTTCACTTGACAAATACATCTTGACTAGAAATAGTATCTTTTGCAATATCTAAATGTTCTTTTAATTCCTTAATTTCAAAGTCTTTTTGTATAATAGTTCTATTTAGTGTTCTAACTTCATTATCATGTTCTTTTAAATCTTTCTCGTATTCTTTCATAATAATATCTAAATCGTTAACACCTTTAATAGATTTTGTAGTATCTCTAACTTTTGAAATATAGCTTTTTATGGTTTCTAATTGTTCATTTGAAATAGTATAATTCTTTTTGTTTACTAGATTAGGCTTTAGGGTAGTTATTATATTTTCTAGCTTATTACTTTCTGTATTTACTATATCTGTTTTTTCATTTGCTTGTTTTAACCTTTGTTTATTCTTTTCATAATCTTTTTTCATTTGTCTGTAATTAGTCATTTTATTAACTGGTATATCAAAGTTTCTGCCTAGTTCTTTTTCTTTCAGTTTGTAATCAACTTCATAATATTTATTAAAAGATTTTATACAGTTAACTCTCATTTTATCTTGTAGTTTTGAAAGAGAAGTTTTTGTAAATATTTGAGATTTTGCAACTTGTTTCTTCATTCCATTTTTATAGCCATCTTTTACAGGAACACCAACTATATGCATATGAGGAGATAGGATTTGTTCTTCAAAGTGTATTACTGCATTTGCTATTTTAAATTCTGGTACAAATTGCATTAAATCATATACTTGTTCTTTATATACATTAGTCATTTTTCTTCTGTAGATAATATCTTTATCATTCCAAAATTCCATATCTCCAAGTTCAATTATTAGTTCACAAGCTAAATCTCTATTAGAATTTCTTGATATATGATTAAAATAATTATCTATTTTTCTATCATCTCTGGTTTGCTTTTTGTTATATTCAATTCTTGCTTTTTCGAACTCTTGTAAATATAAATTCTTAACATCATTTATTAAATTGTTTGTCCCATAAATATTACAAATCATATCTGTTTTATGGTCGTATTCTCTATAATTATGATTGTTTACTTTTGATAATTGACCACTATTTTGTATAGAATGATTACTAAATGAAGTTGTATTTGATGGATTCTTTTTTGCTAATTCTTTTGCTCTTTTTGTTTTATTTTTATCGTTTCCCAAGTGAATTGTATAGGCTAACATCTCACTCAATTTTCATGCTCCTTTGCATACAGGATTTTGACTTGTCAAAAATCCTAACCCCCTATGAGTTTTTACATACTATCAAAACTCGGGGGCTCTGCGAGGCAATTTGATTTACTAAAAATAGTAAATCAAATTCAAATTAACTATCGCCACTTTCATTGCTTTGCAACAAAACGTGCCACGTTAATTTGTTTTAGCATACCTTCGCAGGAGTATAAGTGACAGCTCCTATTGTATATGTCTCTTTCTCTTTTATAGGAAACGAATTTTCATTTTGCAGAGCAACCATTCTAATAACACTTTCATCTTTGCTGTTTAGTTCAAATTTCATTATCTCGTGTTTTAATTCTTCATTACTATCAATTTGAAATAACTCATAAAATTCTATATCAAAATATTTATTCATTCTGTCTATATAGTCATCAAATTGTTCTTGATTTATATTTACACTTGTCCTAATTTGTTGTTCTTCGCCATCTATTGTAATTTGGGCATAAAGGTCTAATATACCAGCTTCAAATAATTTTGAAATTTGACTAGCATAACTACTTCTAAAATTTATCTTATCAATATAAAAATCGCCATTTTCATCTTTTAATAATGTCATTGACTCAATAAACTTTGAAATAAATTCTTGTTTTTCTTCTTTTGATTTTTTATTCCATTCAGCTTTTAAAACTTTATCTAAATTATTTGTTCTTATTAAATTTTCTCTTTCAATATCTCTGTCTGCCATTAGTTGTTGTGGAGTAAAAGAGAAACTATTTACATTTAAGCTTTCATATTTTTTAGCTTCTAGTAAATTTATCTTTTCTTCAATTATTTTATAATCTGCTGAAAAATCTTCCATTTCAACAATGCCACTTAAATAGGCTTTCTTAATTCTTTCTTTTTGTTGTTTTAGTGTTTGTATTTCTTTATCAAATTTCTCTGTATCAGTTTCTTTTTTATCAGCCAGTACTGGAAGAAAGTATTTCTTAACTGACATATCATATTCTACTAAATCTAAAATAAATTCTTCTAAACATTGTTCAACTTTATCTTCTCTATAATAAATCTTACAATGTTCACAGTTATAGTACATATATTTTTTCTTCGTACCACCAGAGCCTTTACATTTCATAATTCTGCCACATTCAGGGCATTTAAGCCTTTGAAAGAATAAATAAACTCTATCTCTAGTATAAGCCCTTTGATTTTTTTCTTTTTGCATTTGTGCTTCTTCCCACATAGCACGAGTGATTATTGGTTCAACTACATTCATAAAAATAGTAGTTTCTCCATTAGTTTGTTTGCTAATACTTCTATGTTGTTCATAATCTCCCATATAAACTCTATTATCAATCATTCCCATAATTGTAGTATCTCGCCACTTTTTAGGGTATAGGACTTTTTCTTTATTTAGAATATTACTAATTTGCTGATAACTTTTGCCTTCTAAATACATATTAAATATTCTTATTACAATATCTTTTGTAGTTTCGTCTATTACAGTCTTTTTATTTAAGTCTTTCTTATAGCCAAGTGGTATTTTGCCAGGCAAATGTCCAGATTTTATAGCACCATTTAATCCGAACTTTGTTCTTTCACTAACTATTTCAATTTCTAATTGAGATAATACTGTTAGCATTCTTACAAAAAATCTTCCGTTAGCAGTAGAAGTATTAACATCATCTCTATCACATACAAGATATGTGTTGTGCTTTTCTAATACTGAGATTAGTTCTTCTAAATCACGAACTGAACGCGTCACTCTATCTAACTTGTATGCTACAATATAATTGATTTTTCCTTTCTTCATATCTGCTAACATTTCTTGAAAAGCAGGGCGATTTTTAATATCTTTTGCTGATATTCCTGCATCTTCATAGATTTTGAATACATCGTATTCTTTGAATTTACAAAGCTGTAATAGTTTTTCCTTTTGTTCTCCCAAACTAAATCCTTCTCTTGCTTGATCTTCTGTACTTACACGAATATAAATTCCTGCTACTTTTCTTTCTTCGTTCATAGTATTAAATTCCTCCCTTCGATTTGAATAGAAAGGCATTTAATATAAAAATAAGTGCCAGATAGCGCAAGGCTATTGACACTTAAAGAGTTTCATAATTTATTTTTCCTTCTTTTTTAACAACACAAATAAAACAAAATAAGGTATTTTTTAAAAAACTCTAAAAATTAATGCCTTGCTATGTATTCCTGTAGTTTGGACAAAGGGTATTTCGTCCTTAAATCTTTAACATAGAAATAATCATGTTCATTAAAGAACAGATACAGGCAATCTTTAATGATTACTCTATGTGGCTCAACGTATGCCAAATTTGTATGTTCTATTATTCTCAAACAACCTTCAATCACCATTTGTTGCTCAAGTTCTATAGAACTAAATTTGCAAGCCCATTCAATTTTAGAGAGTAATTCTCTACTTATCTTGTTTTTCTTTTTTACGATACTAATCATATCACACCAACCTTTCTTTTTCAATAAAAAGCGACAAAAAAAATCGACTTTTTACAGTCGATTAAATTTTTTCGTCTGGTGCGACGATTTTACCTTATGGAGGCGCCACCCGGAATCGAACCGGGGATCAGAGTTTTGCAGACTCGTGCCTTACCGCTTGGCTATAGCGCCATTCAAATTAAAGTTGCCTTTATCAAAAAACATGAATAGTAAAGTTATTTTGGAGCGGGAAGCGGGGCTCAAACCCGTGACCTTCGCCTTGGCAAGGCGACGCTCTATCAACTGAGCTATTCCCGCATATGCTTAAATAGTAAAGCATATTTATAATAGCAAATTTTCTTTAAAAAGTCAAGGCAATATTGCTAAAAAATCCATAAAATAATCTTTAATATCCTTTTTTTGTATTTCTTCTTTACTATAAATGGTTAATGTATCTATAGTTTTGCCATCTATATTAATTTTCAAGCTTCCAATCGTTTGGTTTTTGTTAACTGGTGCTTCTAAATAATATAAATTATTAATTTCAATATCTATGCTATCTATTTGCACATTTTTTACTGCCATTGTTTTATTTTTTATCTCTTGCAAGCTAAGTTCTATATTATTCTTTTTACCTTTGTTTATATATATGCGGTTTTCATTTAATTGTTTCCAATTTTCAAATTTTTCAAGAACAATTTCTTCTAAATTTATTACTTGATAATTTTTATATGCATATTTTATTAAATTTATGCTATCTGTTGTTCTAATTTTTTTAGTATCTGCTCCTAAAACTACTGTAATTATGTCTAATTTTTCTCTTTTACATGCTGTTACTAAGCACCTATTTGCTCCATTTGTAAATCCTGTTTTTATTCCATAAACTCCATCTAAATTTCCTAGTAGTTCATTTGTGTTTGTTATTATTTTAGATTTATCATTAATTGTAACTGTATATTTTAAAGTACCCACAATTTCTTTAAATTTAGGAATTTGTAATGCATAGTCTGCCATGTATGCAAGTTCATATGCAGTAGTATAATGTCCTTCTTTATCAAGCCCATGTGGAGTTACAAAATGGCTATTTTTTAAGCCTAACTCTAAAGCTTTTTTGTTCATCATTTCCGCAAAACCTTCTACACTGCCACCCACATGAATTGCCAAAGCTACTGCTGCATCATTTCCAGAGCATAGTAGCAATCCATATAGTAAATCATGTACGGTTATTTTATCATTAATGCTTAGTCCTAATCTTGAGCCACCAGTTCCTGCAGCTTTTTTATCGACTGTTACCACATCTTTTAAATTTGCATTTTCTAATACCACAATTGCGGTTAAAATTTTTGTTGTGCTAGCCATAGGCACTTGTTTATATCCATTTTTTTCATATAATACTGTTTTAGAACTTCTATCAAATATAAGTCCTATCTTAGCATTTAATTCAGGTGCATTATTTTTACTATTTTGCTCAGTGTTTGTCTCAACACTTTTAGTTTCTATATTTTCTGCATTCGCATAGCAAATTATATTGCTAGTTAATAAAAGGCTAAGAATTAATATTACAAATATTTTGTATATTCTATTTTTTATATCGAACATAAAAAAATCACCTTTTAAATTATATTTTAAAAAGTGATTTTTATGCTTATTATATACGTAATCTTTCTTCTGCATCTCCCCATGGAGTTCTTCCTTCATCTAATTCTTCATCTTTTACTTTTTCTTTCGCTTTATCTTTTTGTGATTTTTTTATATCTTCATTTGTTTTTTCCTTTGCTTCTTCTAATGTCAAGGCTTCTTCTCCTAGCATATAATCAACTATTTTAACAGCTTCTTTCTTTTGATAGCCTTCTTGCATCAGTTCTTCTACAACCTCATCTGCATGCTCAATTAAATACATTTCGCTATACTGAATTCCATCTTCTTCTAAACCAGTTCCTTCTGCTTTTTCATATGCTTCTGTTTGTTTATCTGGGTCTGCCTTTCTTGTTTTAATTGAAGTAGTTTGATTTACTGCATATGAATTATAATCTCTGCCTTTTACTTCAATATCATGTGATAACCACTCGCCATTTTTTCCTTGTCTTGATTCTTGTAGTTCCAAATATCCATATGAATCAATATTTACTGAAATTCTTATATCTCTAATATCTTTATCCACAGAATTTAAATTCCTTGTTCTCATTACTTGATATGGTACTTCTCTTGTAACAGGATTTCCATCATCACCTAAGCTAACTGTTTCTTCTCTTAATGAAGTAGTAGAAGGTTCAAAATACCTAGAAGGCTTAGGCTCTCCTTTTTCGTCTATATATTCAGCTTTCACTACTCCATTGTTATCTCTGTAAAAATATAAATTTTCCTCTAATTCCGGATGGTCTTTATATAAATTACTATTTTCTCTTATAACCAAAACATTATTTGCTGGTATATTTTTAGAGTTTGCTATTTGTTCTTTTTGTTCTTCTTCTGGAGATTTAGTTGGCTCCTGCTTATTTTCTGTTCTAGTTTTACCTATTTGTGCTTCGCTCTTTTTATTTTGCTTGCCTTCTGATAATTTACCTGTTATTTCTTCGTTTGATAGCACTATATCCTCTGGCTCTAATTCCTGTGGTAATTCAAAGTTTAAATCTTCTAAATTTAGCATGTCAGCTAGCTGTGGACTAATCTCTTTTAAACTTTCAATATATTCTGGCATAAAATGCACTTTTCCCTGCTCATCAACTGTCGCTATAAGGCTATTAGTTCTTCCAGAATATATTTCATATGTATTTACTCCTTTAGCTTGATTTTCGATTTTTACAACAAAAATATCATTTTCTGCCAAATTACTACCTTTAAAATTAAAGTCTTTGTAATAATTAATACTAGCAATTTCTTTTTCATCCGTTTGTACTAATTCTGCTATTGCTTGCATTTTTTCCATTACTTCCTGCTTTTTCTCATTTTCCATTTAAATTACTCCTTACTATATGCCAAATGACATCACAAAATCTGTTCCTTCTCCAAGTCTCATAACAAAACTTGTTGTTTTTGAATTATTACTATTACTTGTTCCATCATTTATCGTAACATTATAAAGGTAAACATCTCCTTGTTTTTCTGCTTTTCCTGCTGATAATGTATTTTCTTCGAAAAAGTTTTCTCTCACGTATTTTTCAAAGCTTGCCAATGTTGAAAAATTATTTGCTTTAAATGTTTCATCTAATTTGTTATATGCATAATTATAATCCTCATCTTCTATTGCTTCAAAAAATTTTTGTATATTCATTAATACCCTATCTTCTTCTGAAGCTTTTTCATATTCTGCCACAAATTCTGGTAAATCTATAGTATATGTATCTAATATAACTGTATATTGCATTACAGCATTTTCTCTAAAAATATAATAATTTCCCAAATTATCTATACATACATATTGAGTATACTGGCTATTAGTTGTTTTTTTATATGATTCTAATGATATCTGCTGAAATGTTGCTAAATATAGCATGTATTCGTCCATATTTTCAAAATCTTCATATTTTTTAGCATTTCGCATATCATATGATAAATATAAATCTCTATTTTTTTCTATAAACGCTTCATAATTTTGCATATTTCCAAATTTTTTCTGTGCATATTCTGGTTCTAGATTATCGTATGCTAAATCTGGATTATACAAATTTCTGTTAATATATGTTTCAAATAATTCAACTACATAACTCTCATCATCTTTGTATGATGTTTGCATTACATTGTATGTTTTATTTTGAATATCTTCCATATTAAATTCTAGTATTGAGTCTTCTTTTATGTTTAAATACCCTTTTTCTTTTAAATATTTATATGGTAATACCGAAAATGTATTGTTTTTATTATCTATTCTAATTTCTATGGCTAAATCAGTTACCTCAGAATCAATATTATCAATTATATAGCCATATGCAAAATATATTTTTTTATTATTCTCTATTGCTATTACATACATGTTTGTTATATCAATATCTATTTTTTTATAACTTCCAAATTCACCAATTAAATTATTTTCTGTAATATTAAACATATCTATATATTCTTTATCAAGTAAATTATACACTTTTTCATAATCATTTTTTGAATTACAATATGACAAATAATTATTATAAAAAGTTACTATGCAATTTTTTACTAGGAAAAAGTCATTACGTACAGTAACAGCCTTTACTTTATTAATCTCTTCTTTATAAATATCAAAAGGCGTTTCTTCTTCTCCCTCTTCTATTATTAAATTTTCATTTGTGTTATCTCTAGTTTTATTTAAAATTATTACTAAAATGGCACTTATCAGCATAATTATAACAATTATTACTGCTATTGCTATTTTTAAATTTTTATTCATACTCATCTTTCCTTTTTATATAATTATTCTCCACTATATCTATATGCTTCTGTAAATTTCGATGCAGATGCATTTAATAACTGTCCTCTGTAATCAGAACCAGTACTTGTAATGACACAATAGTTTTGATCTAAGCACTTTCCACCATCCATATAAATATATACATGTCCTGGTTGGAATACAATATCTCCTTCTTGCAACTCGCTAAAGTTTGTTATTTTTTGCCACTGGCTTGCATAAGAACTTGTTGTTAACATACTTTTTACTCCCGAACATCCATTATAACCATATTGATTTATAGTAGCTTCATCTATTAATCCTGCTTTCCAAATTGCTAAAGATACATATGTTGCACAAACCACTCCATATCTGCTAGGGTCCTCAACCGGTAAATTCCATGATGCTTGTATGTCTCCCCAAATAACACTTCTTCCATTATCAGTTGCTTCTGGAACGCTATCTCCTCCATAATGAACTGTCACACCAGAATTTAAGAAGTGGTCCGCTACTTCATATGCAGCTTCTACAATTGAACTTGCACTCCTTATAAAGCAGCCATTTCCAAAAATTGTTTCCGCTACTCGTTTTCTCATGTCAATACAATATTGTGCATAATCTGCTTTCTCTGTCAAAGTTGTTGGATCTGAACCGCTTTTATGCCCACATCTTTCTGCATATTCTCCAGTATACAATCCACCTAATTCATACATTGAGTATATTTGTATGCGTCCTCCAGCCCCCCATGTACTTCCATGCGAAGCATAGTATTCTGTACCTGCTGGATTTGAAAAATCTGGTTCATCTGCAATATGTGTGTCTCCTAAATACATATATGTGCTAAATAATACATATATATTCGAAGCTGGAGTTCCCGAGAAGTGTGAATTTACTGTCGAAAATTCTTGCCCTCTTTCATATGATAAATTATATGTAGAAGTTCCTTCTGTAGTTCCATTTATCACCCATTCACAAAAATCTCTGATTGAATCTGCATATGTTGCATAAGTTGCTCCTCCTTGCGCTCCATTATATACTGCATATCCAAATAAGTTGTTTCCAGGTATCGCAGAGCCGTAACCAGTTTCTACGCAAGCCCAAGCAAATGCCAAACATGGATTTACATCATATTCCATACATACATCATAAAAATCTCCCGCTGCTCCTGCCAATTTTGAATAAGCGCTTCCACTACTATAACTCTGTACCGCATTAATAAATTCTTCCCTACTTAAATTTGTACCAAAAGGAGAAACTCCTCCTGCTCCTATATTATTAAAATTTCTTATATCAAATATGTCAAAATTAAATTCAGAAACTCCATAGTCATTTCCAGTTGCTTTTCCTAAAATATATCTCATCAATTGCTCTAATGATTGTGTTCTTTGACCATTTTGAAGCATTTGGAAAAGCATCTCTGCTCCACTTTCTAAATTTTGCAATGGAGCTTCTTTTATTGAAGAACTTGGTATTGAATATGGCGTTTTTAACATTTCTATAAACTCATCTACTTTATCTTTAACACCCTCGCTAACTCCGTTTTGGTATACTTCTGAATTTATTGTTATTTCTTGTGATTTTGATTGATTTATTTTTCTGCTTATAGTGCTTATATAGATATCAGTATAACTTTCGTCATCATGTGTTTCTCTTTCTGAATATGTATACTGATGATTTGGCTTTTCCTCATCCTCTAATTCTTCAGGCTCAAATGTTTGAACATCTGTTGTATCAACTTTATTATATGTATAAATTACTTCAATAATCCAATTTTTTACCGACTGAACCTTTATGCTTGAATTTATATTTGTCTGAATTTGAGTAGTTGTAGTAGAATTTGGACCGGATGTTGTAGGGTCATCTGTTTCTATTGTTGTTGTAACATAGTTACCTTCAGAATCATATTCTATATTTCTTGTAGAAGTTTCCGTTTCTGTTGTGTATGTATATGTTGTATCTGTTTGTATTGTAGTTTTATTTTGTAAAACTTGTATTACTATTTCTGTTTCATTAATAATTTTATCTGCTAATGCCAAAACAAAACCTGGATTTTGGCTTATAAAGCATAAATCTAGCAAAAATTCAATTGGTACTGTATATTGTGAAATATTATCTTTATAACTTAATTTATTAATACTTACTGTACTTGTTGTATTTCCATTTTCATCTGTTGTTGTCGTTGTATTTGCAATGCAAATCTTGTCTCCGTCCATAGAAAAGTAATTTAAAATTTCAGAAGCATTCATTTGCTCAAATACTTCTAAAGATGGTTCATAATTTAACGTTTCTAATTCTCCAGTATTTGGATTTAATCTTTTTATATATACTCTACCATAATACTTGCCTTCTTCTTCTGGCACACCTCTGTTTATTTCACTACTTACAACTTCAGCCGCATAAAACTTTGCTACATCTTCTCTTGTCAATTCTAAGGCTTCTAAATCTAATCCCATATCTTCAATAACTTTAATTAATCCATCAATTGTTTCATCAGATATTATAATTGAGTTATCATTTATATCATATTCTACTGGATTTCCTTGAACATATTCTGACACATTATCCGAAAATAACTCAACAAGACTATCATATGCAGCAACACAAAGCACAATAATTAATATGACAGCAATTGCTATTAATAGAATTTTCCTTTTAAAAGGACTTTTAAAAATATTCTTTGTTATTCTTGCCATTTTTCGTAAATTACTTTCAGTATTTTCTCTTTTTTCCATAATATTCCTCTCTAAAAATTAATTCTTATTTCTATTGTATTTGTGTTATTTCCTTTTTTATATTCTTCATAATTTGTAATAATTTCTGAAAATACAATCATACTAGCATTTTTGGTTGAACCGCCATCCTTTGTAAAAAGTTAAATCAAATATCTTACTTTCATTTGGTTTTATTAGAGTCGCATTAGTTTGAAATTCATCGATATTAGATGTGTATTCTATATCATTTTCGTCTAATAAATAAATTTTTCTTTCATCTGGAGTTATATATATTTCATTATTTGTATTGTTTGAAATTTGTATTTGATATTCCTCATAATCAATAAAGACTCTCTTTTTTAATATATTAATTGATATCTCATTACTACTTGCTGTTTTATTTATGTCCTGAATATATATAAATTTATTAAGACTAATTTTAGGTTCATCATCTTCTCTGGTAACATAAATGTAATCTTCAAATGTAGTTTCATCACTATATCCACCATTTGATAATAAATCAGTCATATATGTAACCTTGTAAATTTCACCTTCGTACATACTATTTTCTACTCTAGCGCTCCTAGGCATATTAAAAATCTTATTATAATAATTGTTTTTAAAATCATTTATTGTAGGATATAAAACCTCTTTACAATCTTGTGAGATTATATCATATGCTTCATTAAGTTTATTTTCGTTACATAGTTTTACAAATTGATTAATAATACTTTCTGATGATGAAGTAATTGCAACATCATTTGGTATTTCTACTGGTTTTTCATTATTACTTATTTCTGTATTGCTAGTTTCGCTATTTAATTGTGATTGATAGTAATTATTTAATTCTTGTTCCTGCTCGGTTCTTCGCATACTTCTAATTACACTAAATATTGTCTGCAATAATATAAAGAATAAGGCTACAAATATGATAACTATCCAAATTGTCCTTATATTCTGGTTATATTTTCTAAACAATTTGTTAAACATATTTATAGCCTCCTTTATTTTGTTATACTAATCCTTTCATTTTTCTGATTTGGTCTGCATATTTTTTAGCTCTGTCTTCTGAAAATCTTCTCTTTTGTAATCTTGCTTCTACTTGGTCTGCATCTTTCGAGTTATTTACTTGTCCTGCTAATTGTGCTAATAAAATTCTTTGTTCAGAAGCAGTCTTTTCAGCTCCAAACTCTTCACCTTGAGCTTTCATAGCTTTAATAATTACATCATCATCTGTTACCCCATATTCTCTGAATTTTTGTGCTTGTTTCATATAATTCTCTCTTGCCACTTTTCTTGTACAGCCAAATTGCTCTGCATATTTATTTACCACATCTCTATCTTTTGCCCATGCCTTGTCTAATTCGTTATTTCTTCTAGCTTTAATTTCATCTTCTGTGTGTGTTACATTATAAAACTCTTCTGGTAGTTTTTCTAATCCACTAGTTTTATTTTCTACAAATGTTTCAGCTCCTTTTCCAGCAGCCCAGCCTCCAACTGTTCCTGCTGCTCCCCATTTTGCTACATTTCCAAAATCATCAGAAGCTAGTCCAGCTGATAATCCTATCATGGCACCAGTACCTGCTAATGTTGCCTTTAATGCTGCCTTAGGTAATGTTTGTGTGGCAAATCTTCCAATTCCTTTTCCAGCTTTTGGAGCATAATATCTAATTGCTCTGCCAGCTCTATTGGCTAATGTTAATTTTCTTGGTTCACTATCATTAGATTCAGCAGTTCCAGCTGTTCCTTCACTTAGAGTAGGAGCAGGTTCTGGCTGATCTAATGCAGGTGTTGAAAATCTAGGATCATCAGCCATCATATCTTGTATTTCATTTTCTTCATATCCAATATCTCTTAAAAGTTGTGCATATTCATCAGCTGAGTATTCCATGCCCGAAGGCTGATTTCCATAGGCTTCCCTCATTAGAGCTTCTCTTTCTTGAGAGTCCCATTCATCAGTTCCATATTTTTCATCATATGCATCTGCCATTCTTTGAAGTGGTGTTTTATTTTCTTCTTGGCTTTCTTCACTTGGCGCTCCTCCGCTTGGTGCTTCTCCTGATGGTGCTCCGCTACCGGCTTCAAGTGCATCTGCTCCTGATGCATATAAGTCATTAATATCTTTTCCTTTATCTTTGCCTCTTGTTAATGCTTTTGATGCATTTGCGCCTACAGCATTATTACCACCAGAAGATTTTCCACTTTTGCTACCTTTGCTCAAAAGTTTAGTTACCGAATTTAATCCTTGCATTGCTAAAGCTCCACCTAATGCTGAGCCAGATTCTACAGTAGATGCTCTGTCAAATCCAAAGAATTTACGTAATAATTTTTCAGCTTCAAGTAAAAATCCTAGAGCTACTATTGCATATATAAAGTTGTCTTGTACCAAATCCATGGCAGATCCTATTAATAATGTATATAATATCAAATGTACCGGTTGAAGTATCAAGTTCATCGAATATTCTTTAAACCATAAATTAAATGCTTGTGCTTTTCCATCTCCTGCCTTATCGATTGGATATG
>CALXVE010000033.1 GCA_944391885.1 uncultured Clostridia bacterium
ATTAGATTATGGTTTTAACAATTTTCAGTATAAAAAACTTGCAAACAAAAATAATGTGGTAAAAAGCATAACTGTTAATAAAGGAATTGAAACAACTGTAAATGGAATTTTGGAAAATGATAGTGGAGTACTAATTCAAAAAGGGCAAGATAAGAATATCCAGCAAGTAATGGAGCTACCAGAAATCTTGCAAGCCCCTATTACACAAGGTCAAACCATTGGAAGCATAACATACACTTTAGATGGCAAGGAAATTGGAAAAGTAAATATTGTGGCTGAAAAAACTATTGAAAAAAATTCCGCTTTTAATATGCTAGAGTCTATTTATTCTAAATGGTTTTCTTTACTTCGAATTTAATATTTTATAAAAAGCATTAGAATATATCTTTTGAAATTTTTAAGGCCTTACGTGGGCGACCATTGTGACAGCTGTTCGAGGCACTTGTGCCGAGTTACAGATGTCCAAAAGGGGAAAGGTTTTAAAAATTGAAAAAGATATTTCTAATGCTTAGCTATGCGAATTTTTTTCATAGTTTTATTCACTCATCAAAGCGCGTTTGTTCTTCTTCCGGCTCCTCATATTCATACTCATAATCTATTGGTTCTGGTTTTGTAGCCCTGCTTCTTCTTGGTTTTGTTTTACTTATTATATTTGTTGCATCTGTATTTTCTGCAATATTTTCCAAGGTTTCTTTTATTTCACGTCTTGTTCTTTCTTTATTTTTTAGTTCCTCTTTTCTTTCTTCTTTTTTGTTCTGCATGCTTTTATTTAAATAGCTATTTAATTTATCCATTAAGTCTGGCACATAATCTAATAATCTATCAACACAGGAGCCATGCTCAATAGGTAATAGTTTTACAGTATTTTGCTGTACTATTAAAAATGCTACTGGTGATATTGAAACTCCTGCTCCGCTACCACCGCCAAATGGAAGCCTGTATTGTATTGCTTCTTCTTTATCTCTTTTTGTATATTCATCAATGGTCTCTCCTTTAAATTCACTTCCACCTGCTGCAAAGCCAAACCCTACTTTTGAAATTGGAATTATAATAACATTATTGCTGGTTTCTATTGGCTCACCTATAATTGTGTTAACATCTATCATATCTTGTATGCTATTCATAGCTGTAACCATAAGGCCTTCTATTGGATGTTGTTCGTCCATTTTCATCACTTCTTCCTTTCTTTACAATTAAATATATTACATTTATAATATGTACCATTTTTACCTGAATTATACAATTGAATTCAATTTTGTATAAATTTTTGTGTTTATAAACTGGCGCTATTATATATTTGTAATTTTCTTTTTTAAAATTTACTGCAACATGTGGTAACCATATTGAAATAATTGCAGAAAGGCCTGAAACTAAAAACGCAGTACTAATAGGACTTACAAGCCCAAGTTTTGCCTTTAAATCAAAATACCTTACTTCTACTTTTCCAAGTAATTTAAAATATTCTATATTAAAATCTTTTTCTAATTTTTTTAAATCTAAATTTTCTAACTTAATTTTTGAATATAAATTTTTAATTCTGACCTCATCTAATTTTAAAGAGAGCCATTTTATTTTATTAAATAAATAAAATGCTAATACAATTTTAAATTTTGCCTTAGTATCTCTTTTTTCGTTCATATTACTTAAATATGCATTTTGTATTTCTATTCTATAAGTTGAAAGAAATATAAAAATGACAAATATTAATATTAAAATTAGAATTGCTAATAAAATAAAAACTAATACCATTTTAACCTCACCAATTTCAAAGTTATATAGTATTAGTTTTCCCTATTTTTCCAATTTTAAACTGCTTTTTTATTTGATTTTTCAACTGTAATATCTCCAAAAATCTCATCTTGCTCTGTTGTTACTTTATTTCTCCTTGATAATTCTAATAATCCTGTAAAAGCTGTAACCATCTCTTGCTTGTTACATTTTTTAGGAGAAAATAATTTGTTAAATACAAATTTCTTTTTATGTAATAATTCTCTAAACATCACCTTTACTTTGCTTCCTACCGTGTAGTTATCTGTAATTGCTATTTTTTCAATGTTTTGAGCATTTTGATTTACTTTTTGCTCATTTTTTTCAATAATTTCTCTATATATTTGTGGTATTACATCTTTTGTGTAATTTAACTCTAGTTTTTGTTTAGGAAGCTCAATAATTTCTGGTAATTTAAAAATTCTTTTTGAATTTTCTTCCGCAGCTTCTTTAAGTTTTTTTGTTATTTCCTTATATTTTTTATATTCAATAATTCTTTTTAATAATTCTTCTTCTGTTAATTCTTTCTCATCTTCCGCCTCAGTGTTTGGAAGTAGGATTTTAGATTTTAAGTATAATAATGTTGAAGCCATTATTAAAAATTCACTTGCAATTTCTAGGTTCATTTGCTCCATTTGATTTAAATATTCAATGTATTGGTCTGTAATTTCACTAATTTTTATGTCACAAATATCCATCTTGTTTTTATCAATTAAATGGCATAATAAATCAAGTGGTCCTTCAAAATTTTCTATTTTTATTTTGTATTTATTTGTTTCTAATGTTAAAACATTTTGCATTATTTTTCTCCTTGTATTTTAAGTATCTTCATCAATTTGTTCAAGTGCTTGTTTTATGCTTTCTTTTTTATAACCTTTTCTGTATAAAAAAGCATTTATGTCTTCTTGCTCCATTTGGTTTTGTTTTTTTAATATTATTTTTTTTGCACAATTTATTTCATATTGTTCTAATTCTTCTGCATCTTCACTAAAATATGTATCTATTATATCACTATTAAGCCCTTTTGCATATAATTTGTTTTTTATTTCTTTTAATGAAAGTGTGTTAATTGCTAAAAATTCATTTACTGCCCTTTGTATATAGTTTTCATCACTTATATATCCATTTTCTTTCAAGTTTTCTATAACATCTTCTAGCATATTTTGGTCTATATCAGAAGAAGAGAACTTTTGCCTCACTTCATTTTCAGTTCTCTTCTTATATAGTACATATTTTAATACCTTTGTTTTTAGTTTATCAAATTCCTCAGTTTTGCTACTATTTTTTTCTGTGATTTGTGACGTATTTTTTGAGCCTGTTTTTATAATAGAATCAATATATTCTCTAATATCTTCTATTGAAGAATTTTTATTTAGTTTCGTCATCTTCACTCTCCTGATTTATTTTTTCATCATCGCCAAGGCTTTGCTCAAATGCTTGTGCATAGTTTTCCCTAATTTTTTCTTCTAATTCATTGGCAATTTCAGGGTTTTCCTGTAAATATGCTTTTACATTTTCTCTACCTTGACCAATTCTTTCGCCATTATAGCTAAACCATGAACCACTTTTTTCAATTATATTTAAATTTACTGCAATATCTAACAAGTTGCCTTCTTTTGAAATTCCTTTGCCATATATAATGTCAAATTCAGCTTCTCTAAATGGTGGGGCAACTTTGTTTTTTACAACTTTTACTCTTGTACGGTTACCAACCACATCTCCATCTTGCTTAATACTTTCTACCCTTCTAATATCTAATCTAACAGATGCATAGAATTTTAATGCTCTACCACCTGGTGTAGTTTCTGGGTTTCCAAACATAACACCAACTTTTTCTCTTAATTGGTTTATAAATACAATTACACATTTAGATTTATTGATAACACCTGCTAATTTTCTTAATGCTTGTGACATTAACCTAGCTTGTAAACCAACATGGGCATCTCCCATATCCCCATCTATTTCTGCCTTTGGAACTAATGCTGCAACAGAGTCAACTACAATTATATCTAATGCACCACTTCTAACCAAAGCCTCTGCAATTTCTAGTGCTTGCTCACCAGTATCTGGCTGAGAAACAATTAAATTATCAATATCTACACCTAAATGTTTTGCATATACTGGGTCTAGCGCATGCTCTGCATCAATAAAAGCTGCCTCTCCACCCATTTTTTGTGCTTCTGCTATCATATGTAATGCTAATGTAGTTTTTCCAGAAGATTCTGGTCCAAATACTTCTATAATTCTTCCCCTAGGAATACCACCAATTCCTAGTGCAATATCTAAACTTAAAGCTCCTGTTGGTATTGCCTCAACACTCATTGCTGAAAAATCACCTAATTTCATAACAGAACCTTTACCAAATTGTTTTTCGATTTGTCCCAATGCTGCTTCCAGTGCTTTCATTTTTTCTGAATTTTCATTACTCATTTTTTATTCCTCCTAGTTTTGTTTTAATATAAACGCTTGTTTGGTATTATTATATCTTATTATTTTTATTTGTCAAGCATTTTTTGAAATTTTTTTGCTATTGTTTATACCACTTGCTAAAATTATAAAATATGCTGTAGTTATTAGGTGTTACATCCCCCATCAAGTTAGGGTTATATGCCACTACTACTTTATTTCTGTATAAGCCAATATATGGTACTTCTTGTTTGTAAATTTCTACTATTTTACTATATTTTTCTTTTTGTAATTCTTCTGATGATGCTGAATCCGCTTCATCTAAAACCTCTTTTACTTCTTCATTTGTGTAATTTGCTAAATTATTTTCTCCTAAAAAAGTATTAAGTTCAGGGCTGTAGCCATTATATACACCTGTCAAAATAATTTCATAATTGTGGTTTTCTAATATAACATCATAATTTTTTTCTGATAATTCCTGAATAGTTATTTCAATTCCTATATTAGCAAGTTGTTCTTTTATTTCCTCTGCTACTTTTAACCTTTGCTCATTTTCTTTATTCACAGCCAAATTAAAATTTAAAGTTCTTGTCCTTCCATCAATTTCTTTTGACCACATACCATATTCATATTGCCAGCCAGCTTTTTCTAAAATCTCTTTAGCTTCTTGTTGATTAAAATTAGTATTTAAATCCAATCCCTGCATTAAATAGCTTCCATAGTCCAATGGAAAATTTGAAACATATGCATGATTTTCCAAAATTGCAGTCACAATTTTTTGTTTATCAATTGCTTTTTCAATAGCCTGCCTTACTTCTAGATTTTGTAAAACAGCATTTTCACAATTTAATGCCAAATAATCATATTCTCTACCTGCATATTCCTTTTTTTGATACCCCATACTTCCAATATATTCTTCATAATTTGCATTTTCTGTATTTATTAGGTCAATATTTCCAGTTTTAAAATTGTTATATTCATCACCTGTTGTTTCATAAATATGCACTGTAATAGTCTCAATATTTGGATTTTCATCATCTATTCCATGCCATCTTCCATTTTTACTTAGTGTTATTTTAGAACTACTTAATTTTTCAATTTTGTATTTTCCAGTTCCTAAAGGTATTTCATTTGACTTTTCAATGTCTTTTCCCTCATATTGCTCTTTTGAAAGTATTGGGAAAATTAGCTGATATTCGAAAAATGCCACTTTTTTATTTAATCCAATACGAATTGTATGGTCATCTACAATCTCTACATTACTAATGTCTTTTACATTTTCGTAATAAGTTGAATTTTTATTTTTCTTTATACTATCTATTGTAAATTTTACATCATCTGCTGTAAATTCTTTTCCGTCTTGCCAAGTTACATTTTCCTTTAATTTAACAACATAAGTTCTTTCAGATAGCTCTGACCACTCTGTGGCTAGGCAATTTTTTATTTTATAATCCTCAGTTATTTCAAGTAGTGGTTCAAATATAAGTGAAGCAAGCTGAATTACTTCTCTATTTTTTGTAATAATTGGGTTTATATTATCAAAATTAGAAACTCCCAAATTTATGCTAGTTATCATATTTATTTTTTCGTATTTTATATCTATGTTACCTGGCTTTTTTTCTTTATTGTTAAAGAAATTTAGGTAAATAACAACTGCAATAATAGCAAATATGATTAATAAGATAAGAAAAATTTTAAATTTGTTAATTTTCATGTAATGCACTTTCTCCTTTTTCATACGCTATATATCATATACTATATCAATAACTTTTTCAAGGAATTTTTTATACAAAAAGGCACAAAAACATTTTATATTTTTGTGCCCCCCTATTTAAAAATGATTTTATATCATTTTATTTTCTGCTTTCCACAATTAACTTTATACCTGTTCTGTCTTCTCCTTCCACCTCTACTTCTGCAAATGCAGGTATACATACTAAGTCTACTCCAGCTGGTGCTACAAATCCTCTTGCTATTGCAATGGCTTTTACTGCTTGGTTAAGCGCTCCTGCTCCTATTGCTTGCATTTCTGCTTTGTTAGATTCTTTTACCAAACCAGCAATTGCTCCTGCTACTGAATTTGGATTTGATTTTGATGAGATTTTTAAAATTTCCATTTTTTGCCTCCTATATTTTATTTTTTTGTTTCAGTGAACAATTTTAGTTATATTATATTTTTAAAACTTTGTCTAGTCTTTTTTGGAAAAAAGTGGAAATTTTCATCGCATTTTTTTACATTTTTTGTCAATTATTTTACATATATTCTTAAAACCTCTTCAGTTTTACAGCTTTCATCATTTATTTTAAAAATCGCCCCATTAAATATGCATTCACCATCTGCCAGCTTATATTTTTCTGGCAAAGATGTTACAAATCTTTTAATAGAAGCTTCTACTTCCATGCCTATTACAGATTTTTTAGGTCCAGTCATGCCTAGGTCTGTAATATATCCCATGCCTTTTTCTGTTACTTCTTCATCTGCAGTTTGCACATGTGTATGTGTACCAAAAAGCCCTGTTATTTCACCATCCAAATAATATTTCATAGCAATTTTTTCTGCTGTTGCTTCTGCATGGAATTCAACAAAAATCATATCTACTCTGTCAGATATCTCTTCTAAAATCTCCTTAACCTTAGTAAATGGATTTTCAGATAGTACTCCCATATCAGTTCTACCAATTAAATCTATAACTGCAATTTTTTTGCCTTTGCACTCATATATTCCATAGCCCCTACCTTGCAAACCTTTTGAATAATTTGCTGGCCTTAATATTTTAGGGTGATTTATAAATTCAAAAACATCCTTTTTAGCCCATGTGTGGTTTCCCAGTGTAATAGCATCTACATTTAATCTTAAAAGTCTATTAAAACTTTTTTGGTTAATCCCCATACCACCTGCAACATTTTCACTATTTACTATTGTAAAGTCAATTTTATATTCTTCTTTAATTTTAGGCAAAACCTGCTCTAATTTATCTAAACCATTTTCTCCAACAATATCTCCAACTGCTAATATATTCATTTAAATCACTTTCCTTTCATCTCTTATATAATACTATATATTTTAATTTTATACAAGAAAAAAAGGAGACATTTTAAATATGTCCCCTTTATTTTGCGTAGTCAACAACTCTTGTTTCTCTAACTACATTTACTTTTATTTGTCCTGGATATTCCATTTCGTCTTCAAGTTTTTTAGCAATATCCCTTGCCATTAAAGTCATTTGATTATCATCTACTTTATCAGGTTTTACAATAATTCTAATTTCTCTACCTGCTTGAATAGCGAAAGATTTATCAACACCTTCAAAAGAATCTGCAATACTTTCTAATTGCTCTAATCTCTTAATGTATGCTTCTAAAGTTTCCCTTCTTGCTCCAGGTCTTGATGCTGAAATTGCATCTGCTGCTTGAATTAAAACTGCTTCAACAGTTTTAGGTTCCACATCACCATGGTGTGCTTGAACTGCATTTATTACATTTTCATTTTCTTTGTATCGTTTTAGCACTTCAACACCTAATTCAACATGTGTTCCTTCCATATCATGGTCTAGTGCCTTTCCAATATCATGTAATAATCCTGCACGTCTAGCAAGTGTAGCATCCAATCCTAATTCTTCTGCCATTATTCTTGCCAAATTTGAAACTTCTATTGAGTGATTTAGCACGTTTTGCCCATAACTTGTCCTATATTTTAGTTTACCAATTAATTTAACAAGGTCTGGATGTAAACCAACCACTCCAGTTTCTAATGTTGCTCTTTCTCCTTCTTCTTTAATGGTTTGCTCAACTTCTTGTTTTGCTTTTTCTACCATTTCTTCGATTTTTGCTGGATGAATTCTTCCATCATCAATTAATTTTTCAAGAGCAATCCTTGCAACTTCTCTTCTTAATGGGTCAAAACCAGAAATAACAACAGCTTCAGGTGTATCATCAATAATTAAGTCAATTCCTGTTAATGTTTCTAAGGTTTTTATGTTTCTACCTTCTCTACCTATTATTCTTCCTTTCATATCATCATTTGGAAGTGATACTATAGATACTGTAGTTTCTGAAGTATGGTCTGCTGCACATTTTTGAATAGCATAACCTATAACTTCTTTTGCATTTTTATCTGCTTCTTCTTTTACCTTTGCTTCCATTTCTCTTACTAAGTTAGCCTTTTCTGCTGTTAGTTGTTTTTCCATTTCTGAAAGTAATTGTTTTTTTGCATCTTCTTTTGATAATCCAGAAATTCTTTGTAATTCGTTCATTTGTCTGTTAAAAATTTCATTAATATCATTTTTCTTAGCATCTAATTCTTGATATCTTCTGTCCAAATCTTTTTCCTTTTTGTCAACAATGTTTTGCTTTCTTTCCAAATTTTCTTCTTTCTGAATTAATCTTCTTTCTTGACTTTGTACTTCGCCTCTTCTTTCTCTAATTTCTTGGTCTAAGTCTTTTCTGGCATTCATAATTTCTTCTTTAGCTTTAAAAATTTCTTCTTTCTTTTTGTTTTCTGCTTCCATGTTTGCCATTTCAAGTATTTTTTTTGCTTCATTTTCTGCACTTTGCATTTTAGACTCAGCAATTTTTTTTCTTGCAAAAATCCCAACAAATGTAAAAATTACTGCTGAAACTAGAAAAACGGCGATATTGATTACGATATCCATAATCTTTTACACCTCTTTCTTATTTAATTTTCAATGTACTAAATATATCTAAATTTATATAAAAATTTTTAAAATATATTTGTTCCCATATCTATATTTTATATTTAATATGCCTTTATGTCAAGTATTTTTAAAAAAGTTATAAATAAAAAAATCAACCCTGCTTGAGTTGATTTTTTATTTATATTTACATGTTTACGCTCTTGGATGTGCTTTTTGGTAAATGTCTTTTAATCCTGAATCTTGGAACTGCATATATACTTGTGTTGAAGTAATATCAGAGTGACCAAGCATTGTTTGTATTGCTTTTAGGTCTGCTCCATTTTGTAACAAATGTGTTGCAAAAGAGTGTCTTAACACATGTGGTGTAATATCTTTTGTTATATGTGCTTGCTCTTTATAGTATTTTATAATCTTCCAAAATCCTTGTCTTGTTAATCTAGTTCCATTGATATTAACAAATAATGCTTTTTCATTTTCGTTCTTAATTAATATTGGTCTTGCATCTTCTACATATTCTTTTAAAGCTTTTAAAGACATAGAACCTAATGGTATATTTCTTTGCTTTGAACCGTTTCTGCATATAACAAATGATTCTTCTAAATTAACATCATCAATATCTAATGAAATTATTTCTGTTACTCTCATACCTGTTGCATATGCAAATTCAAGCATTGCTTTATCCCTAGTTCCTTTTAAGTCAACGTCTTTTGGTTGGTCCAAAAGTAATTCCACTTCTTGTGCTGTAAGTACACTTGGAACTCTTTTTTCTATTTTTGGTGATTGAATATCTTCTGTTGGATCATGTTTTACTTTTTTTACACGTATTAAAAATTGATAAAATGATCTTATAGATGCTAAATTTCTAGAAACTGTAGATGGTTTTTTTCCAATTTCTTTTAAATGTTCTAGATAGGTTTTCATATCTTCTTTGTTAGCTTTTGCATAATTAATTCTGTTTTTCTCCACATATTCTTGATATTGTAAAATGTCTCTTCTATATGATTGTAAAGTATTCTCTGATAATTTTTTTTCATCTTTAAGAAATTCTAAAAAAAGTTTGATTTGTTTTTCCATTTTTGCTCCCCTATCCTTTATTCGATCTGTTTTTAGTTTATGTTTTCACTTTACATAAACTATATATGTTATATCAAATTACTTTTAAAATGTAAATAGTTTTTTTAAAAAACGATTAATTTTCGTTATTTCATTACTAGAAAACTATAAATATTGCACACATAGCATAAATAAATTTGATGAAATATATGCTTCTATTACTGATGAGGCAAGTAAAAGTGCAAGTATCATAAGCGAAAATAGTGTGTGCCTTATGATTTCTAATTTTATGTTTTCTTTTCGTTTATCTTTTACTATTGATTTATATAATTTTATTCCACTTACAGCAAGTGCCAATATGCATGGGATAATTATTAGGTTTTGCAGTAGCATATATGTTGAAAAAAATATGCTACCCTTTCCCAATCCAAGTATTGCAATTAAGGCAGATACAGTATATCCTAGGCAAAATCCCCTGTATATTACAATTCCAAGAACTATTGGAATACCAATAACTGTTGAACCTGCAAACCACATAATAATTACTAAAATTAAATTATTTGTAATTGAAGTTTGTAAAAGTTTGCCATTATCAATAGTTGAACCATTTTTTAATGAAGTTATAAATTCATTAATATATGTTTGTATTTCTTGTGACTGCTCTGTTTTAAGGTTATTTACAAAAAATACACCAAAAGTAATTCCAATTAGCAAAATGCATGCTGTAAATAAATATGGTCTAATGTTAGTTTTTATATGTTCTTTTACTGCATTTGCCAGTTTGGATTTTTTCTTGTGCACCACCCTCATTTTACTCCTCCGTACTTTAATGTTTATACATAATGTCTATTCAATAAAATGAGATTTAGAACTTAAGCGCACTCTAATTTACTTCTATTTTTCCATATACTCCTCCGCCACCTGAGTGAATACTTACTTTCCCCTCACGTGCAGAAATAATGGTATTTGCAATTTTTTCGCCAACAACGGCTTCCAAATCATCTTCTGATAATTTATGTAATATGTTCATTTCATTACCAAAATTAGATAGTAATTTTTCAATAGTTTTATTTCCTAAACCTGGCACAAATGTTAGTGGTACTTGATATATGTATGGTGGTCTATTTTTAGGGCTTTTGCTTTCTTTTTTATCCGCTATTGTTATAATTCTATCTAACACTCCCATTGTAATATTATCACCATGGCAAAATGGGCACTCTGTAATAGGTGGTTCTCCTTCAAGCTGTTTTTCGCATGTCTCACAATATGTTCTATGGTATTTGCCAAGCTTTGGGTCCATACCATAATTTGCCACTACTTTTCTACCTTCTTCATTTTTTAATGCTTTTAATAATTCTTTAAAAGAAATATCTCCTAATAGCATTTTATTATATTCTCTTGCTATTTTTGGAAGTGAGTGTGCGTCAGAATTTGTAATAAAAGTTCTTGTTTCTAGCTCTGATATATGGTCTGCAAGCTCCGTATCTGCGCTTAGTCCTAATTCTAATGCAAATACTTTATTAAATTTTTCTTTAAAAATTCTCTCCAACCTGCTTGTGCAATTACCATAAAAGCTTTTATGTGGTGTAAAAGCATGTGCAGGAATTAAAATTCCATTATATTTTTCTACAATATCAATTAATCTATATGCAGAAATACATGCCCTTTGTGAACTTAATGTGATATTGCTTATATATCCACTCATTTCCCTTGAAAAAGCTTTTATATCTTCTAAATGTGGGAAATAACAAAGATTATGTGCACTACCAGTTTTTCCGTTTTCGTTTACCTCAGATGTTTCTATCTCGCTCCCTAAAATAATGCAAACTTTATCTTTGTAAATAATTCCACCATCAGCAATTTCATATGCTTCACCGTTCTTTAAAAATTTTTCAATATCTTCAATAACATATGGTGAGGCACAATCTATAATCCCCACTACTTGAATTCCTTTTTTGTCATAGCACTCTTTTGCAATATTGGCAAAATTTAGGCTTCTTGCAGCTGTAATTTTAATTGGTTTTCCATTTTCACTTCTTCCTATGTGTACATGTAAATCTGCAAAAATCTCCTGCATGTATTTCCTCCTATCAATTGGCAGTTTGGGGACGTTAGTAAAACTAACGTCCCTAAACTAACATATTACTTATCTATATAATCCTTCTTCAAGATCTTTCTTTATCTCTGTTCCTGTAACAATTGGCGTTCTAGTAGTATCATTATAATTAATTTCTTCTTCATCTTTTTTACGTGCTTGTATTGCTTCTTGTACTATTTTAGAAACACGAACCATTTCCTTTATTCCCTTCATTGGTTCATTATCATCTAATGCATTTATTGAATCAGATGCATATTGTATAACACCTTTTCCCTTCATGCTACTTATTTCTTTTTTTTCTAATTCACTCATACCAAAACACTCTCCATTTCATTAACAAATTCCTTAAAATTTGGCAAGTAACGGTTATATTTATCTCTTAAGTTTCTATATTCCAAAAGAACTAATGCTTCATCTGTTTTAAAAGCAATTCTTTCTGGTCTATCTAATAACATTCCACCAAATTGATCTACTAGTTCTAAAACATCACTTTCTTTTTCTCTTGGCGAACTTCCGCTATACCTATTTACCTCTTCACAAATTTTACAAAATTTATTTGAAAATCCCAATGAACTTAAATAATCTGCTCCATCTTTTGCGTATGATTTTATTTTAGATAAATCCTGAGGGTTGTTGCTTTTTTGACAGTTGCATAATAAGCACGCGGTTAAAACCACATTTTTATCCAAACCCAAATCTGTGTGGTCTAAAAACAATTTAGCAAGAAATGTTTTAAATATAACAGAATTATCAAAAAATATTCCCGTTTTTTTCTTTAGATAATACATGATTTCCATTTTCTTTACCCAGTCTTTTTCAGAAAGGATATAATCAGCAAATGTTTCCATGTGTTTTCTCCCCTTTGCATGGATTTTTCTT
>CALXVE010000034.1 GCA_944391885.1 uncultured Clostridia bacterium
TTCTAATGGTGCCTCTCCATTTTTTCCTTTATAATCATCCATTTGTGGTAGAACTAATGGTAAATCTTTATCTTCTAAGGCTATATCTCTGCCATCTTCTAAATGAATAATTGGAATTGGCTCTCCCCAGAATCTTTGACGCGCAAAAATCCATTCTCTAATATGATAATAATTTTTCTTTTTTGCACATCCCATTTTTACAAGCTTATCAGTAATTGCGTTCTTTGCTTCTTCTACTGTTAGACCTGTAAATTCTTCGCTATTTATTAGTTTGCATCCTTTATTTAAATAATTTTGTTTTTCAAAAGCAGATTCAGTGATATCAGCACCTTCTATTACTTGTAGCATTGGAATATTATATTTTTGAGCATATTCAAAATCCCTTTGATCATGACTTGGTACTGCCATAACTGCTCCAGTTCCATAAGATGCCAAAACAAAATCTCCTAAAAATACTGGTACTTCTTTACCATTTGCAGGATTGATTGCTAATATTCCATCTAATTTAACTCCAGTTTTAGTTTTATTTAATTCTGTTCTATCAATTTCTGACTTTTGCGCTGTCTCTTCTCTATATTTACTTACTTCATCCCAATTTTTAATTCTATCTTTTAGTTCATCTACTAATTTATTTTCTGGTGCCAATACCATAAATGTAATTCCATATATAGTTTCTATACATGTAGTAAATATTGAAAAACTGCCACCACCTTTAATTTTAAATTCTACCTCTACCCCTTCAGATTTTCCAATCCAATTTCTTTGTATCTCTTTAGTTGATTCCGGCCAATCAATTTCGTCTAATCCTTGCAAAAGTTTTTCTGCATATGCTGGCATATCAATAATCCATTGGTTCATATATTTTCTAACAACAGGATAGCCACCTCTTTCGCTTTTGCCATCTATTACTTCATCATTTGCTAAAACAGTGCCTAATTCCTCACACCAGTTAACTGGCATATTAATTTTTTTAGCAAGTCCATCTTCAAATAATCTTATAAAAATCCATTGAGTCCATTTATAAAAACTAGGATCACTTGTGGAAACTACTCTATCCCAATCATAAGAAAATCCTAATCTTTTTAGCTGACCCTCGAATGTTTTTATGTTTTTTTCTGTAAACTCAGCTGGGTGATTACCTGTTTGAATTGCATATTGTTCTGCTGGTAATCCAAAAGAATCATATCCCATTGGATGAAGTACATTATATCCTTGCATTCTTTTCATGCGAGATACTATATCTGTTGCTGTATATCCTTCTGGATGTCCTGCATGAAGCCCAACACCTGAAGGATAAGGAAACATATCAAGTGCATAAAACTTAGGTTTAGAAAAATCCCAAGCATCTACTTTAAATGTTTTATTTTTTTCCCAATATTCTTGCCATTTCTTTTCTATTTTTATAAAATCATACATTTTTAACCGCATCCTTTCCTTTTGCTTAAACTACAAAATCTCTACTCTTAAGTCCTTGTTATATTATCATATAAACCAAACTTTTTCAAGTATTTTAAGGCTTGTTCTTGGAATTACTTAACATGTGCAAAGCATTAAAGTAAATCTAACCATTTTTTTAAAAAATATTGACATTGTTTTTCTTTTAGAATATATTTATATTGCAATTGGAAAAAAATGGGTAATATTGTCGAGTCTTGTCGAAGTAACAATCCGCTTATGCCTAGTTGTACAAGTAATGTGGAGAGGAGATTTATATTATGTTAGATTTTGTTTTATGTGATGATAATAGCAATGTACTTATGAAATTAGAAAAGATGCTAGAATCAATTTTTATTAATAGAAATTTCGATGCGCAAATAGCATTAAGCACTACTCATCCAGAAGAAGTAATCAATTACATTCAAAATCATAATGTTAATGTTGTAATTTTGGATATTGATTTGAAATCTAAAATTTCAGGATTAGATTTAGCTAATATAGTTCGTAAAAAAGATAAAAATATTTACATTATTTTTACTACTGCACATTTAGAATATGGTTTAATGGCTTACAAATATAAAACTTTTGATTATCTGCCAAAACCTATTACAGCTGAAAGATTAGAGGATACTTTAGTTAGACTATTTGAAGATGCATATGGAACTACTTCTAAATTTATAAGACTGGATAATAATAAAACTATTATTAAAGAAGATACTATTCAGTACATTCAAAAAGATGGTATGAAAGTTATTTTTCACACTGATACAAGAGATTATGAAGTTTATAGTTCTTTTAAGAAAATTCTCCCAAAATTGTCTCAGCATTTTGTTCAGTGTCACAAATCCTATGTGGTTAATTTGCAGAAGATATCTGATATAGATATGCTAAATAACACTATTCTTTTAAGCAGTTGTCAAAAGTCAAAATGCTATATTGGACCTAAATATAAAAGTAAATTTATGGAGGTATTTAATGATGGAAATTTTACAAACAATTTGGACAGCACTAACAACTGAAAATGAAATTGCTTTAAATATTATTGGATTTTTTTCGTGTTTTATCGATGTATCTGTAAATATGTTCTTATTTATAACTATTTTTAATATAAAAACTAATTCAAAATCTCAAATTATTTATATTGCAACTATGGGATTGATTGCATTTCTTGCTAGAAACTTTATTCAAGACCCTTATGGAACATTTTTAAATTTAACAGTGGGCGTTTTGTTTATAAAAATTATTTTTAGAACAACTTGGTTTAAATCTTTTCTTTCCGAATTTATCTCAGTTGCCATTATAGCCATATTAGAATTATTTTTACAAAAATTTTGCCTAGAAATAATTCATATCTCTTATAGGTCCATAATGTTCGTACCTATATATAGATTATTTCTTAGCTTAATTGTTTATTTGTTTGTTTACTTATTATACAGAATAATTAAATATTGTAAATTTTATATTGATTTGGACAATCTACCAAGAAAAAATAAGATTCTATTTATTATTAATGCCATTTTTGGTATAGTAGCAGTAGCAACCCAGATTTATTTAATGGCATTTTATAGTAGTAGTACTCCTATTTTTATTACTATAATTACAATATTAAGTTTAATTGCATATTTTAGTATTAGCATTTACAGCTTATTAAATACTTCTAAATTAGCAACAACTTCACAAAACTTAGAAGAAGCACAATTATATAACAAAACACTAACTTTACTGCATGATGGCATGAGAGAATTTAAACACGATTTTCACAATATTATACAAGGTATTGGTGGATATATTGAAACTAATAATATGGAAGGTTTAAAGAAATATTATTCACAATTATTAAAAGACTGTAATAGAGTAAATAACTTAACTGCATTAAACCCAGGTATTATAAATAATCCAGCTATATATAATATTATGGCTAGTAAATACCACAAAGCAGATGAAATTGGTGTACAAATAAATTTGGGTGTTTTTATAGATTTAAATGAAATCGAAAAATATATGAAAATTTATGAATTTACCAGAATTTTAGGAATACTTATGGATAATGCAATTGAAGCTTCTTCAGAATGTGAAAACAAAGTAGTTCATGTTAGTTTTAGAAAAGAAGAAAAACGTAATCGCTTAGTAATGGTTATTGAAAATACATATGCAAATAAAGATATTGATATTAATAGAATTTTTGATAAGGATTTTTCTACTAAATCTAAAAAGACTAATAGTGGTCTTGGATTATGGGAAATTAGACAAATTCTAAAAAAGAATAATAACTTAGATTTATATACTAGTAAAAATGAGGAATATTTTATTCAAGAATTTGCAATATATTATTAGCTAGAAGTTAGAAGTTGGAAATTAGATAAAGAATAGAGCCTTTTGTCTCAGGCTCTATTCTTTATTGTCGATTTTATGTTTTAAGGAAATATTATATTTATTTTTTTATTTGAACTAATCTTTTTTAATTAATGATGCAGGCATTTTTGGTTGGTGAATTAATCCCCAAACCCAGCATGCACTATTAGTAGATTTAGCATATTTTTCAGCTACTTTTGCCAATAATTTTAACATTTGTACTCCTCCTTACTTATTTAAAAAACTATATATATAACAAACATTGCCGGCTAATGTTTATTAACAAAATTATCACAAACTTTCTTCTGCATAAACTTCATATCCATACTTGTTTTTAGTCAATTTATATGAGATTGGCAGAATAGTTAAATTTTGTAAAAATATTCCATATATCAGCATCCAGCTTATAATTTTATCTGGAATTAAAATGCTAATTGCTAATAAAATTGCCAATGCTATATATGCTTTTATTTTTTTAGATTTTCTTTCTTTTATACTTAAAATAGGTATATTTTCTGTATCTGCTGGTGCATATTTTGTAATTAAAATAGTACTCAAAATTCCTACTAGTATAGCAGAGATGTACAAAAAAATTTGTGGAATGCTAATAAATTTTGCTAATATAATTGGTATCAAATATAAAATACTAGTTGTAATCATACACCCTAAATGAGTTTTTAGGTGAAATCCACCTGTAAAACTACGATATGGCGCTAATAAGAAAAATAAAATTAATGTATACCATCCAATTCCAAGTATAAAACCTATAATAAATAATATTATAATTTTAGGTAGTTCACCGAATATTAATTTTACCCCAAAATTAATTATAAGTTCTTTTTCTTCATCTATGTTTTCTACATTTTCTTTTATTTTGCTTGTTAGAAAATTACAAAACTTATCAATCATTTTTCTTCCTCAAAAAATAAATGTTGAACCCATTTTATATTTTAAAATTGTTACATGAACACTTTATATATAAAAAGTACAAAATCATTTGCGAAAAATGTCGTTTTTTGTTTTATATAAGTTTTGGGAAATTTTGTGAAATTTAGTAAACAATTACCTCTAGAACATGTTTATTTTTAATAGTATAATCCAAAAAAGCATTAGACACTTTCTTTTGAGATTTTTAAGGCCTTATGTGGGCCCTGGCCTTGTGACAGCTGTTCGAGGCATTTATGCCGAGTTACAGATGTCCAAAAGGGGAAAGGTTTTAAAAATCGAAAAAGACAGTTCTAATGCTTTAGCTGTATATTTTATTCTTATTATAGTTTATATACAATTTTCCAAAATCTTCCAGCTACCTATTTTAGAAGGAATTGACTTAAAAAGTAATTTCTCATTTGTAATAGGATGATAAAATTTTAATTCATATGCCCATAGTGCAATTTGTTTTCCATGTCCTCTACCGCCATATTTCTGGTCGCCATATATGCTATGGTTTCTACTAGATAATTGCACTCTTATCTGGTGATGCCTTCCTGTATGTAAGTTTATTTTTAAAACAGATAAATTTAGTTCTTTACTATATTTTAATACTTCATAATCCAATACTGCTAATTTACTGTTTTTGGTGCCTTCTGGCACTACTTTGCTCATATTATTTCTTTCATTTTTATACATGTAGTCTTTCAAAGTTCCCGTTTCTTGCTCCATTTTTCCATTTACTATTGCAAGATAAGTTTTTTCAAATTGTTTTTCCCTTACTTGGTTGCTAAGCCTAGAAGCCGCTTTTGAAGTTTTTGCAAATACCATTACCCCACCAACTGGCCTATCAAGCCTATGCACTAACCCCAAATATACATTGCCTGGTTTATTGTATTTTTCTTTTAAATATTCTTTTATAATTGTAAGCATATCAATATCACCAGTTTTATCTGCTTGTGATGGGATGTTTACTGGTTTTTCTACTACTATAATGTGGTTGTCTTCAAAAATTATTTTTAATTTTTCCATTTTTGCTCCTTTTTTATAACATATTTTATTTTTTCTAAAAGCCAATAGTATTATATATTTTCCAGGCGAGTTAAGGTGGGGACCGACAAGCTAGAAACCGTTGAAGGATTGCACGGATACCAATTAAATTTATGAGATGCAATCCGATTACGGTTTCTTCGCAGTTGGGGCGAGCAGGAAAATATATATACTATTGGCTTAGTAAGGAAATTTAAAATCAAATAATTTTAGTTTTCCCAGCGTGCATAAATTCCACAAGGTAAAATTAATTTAGATTCAGTCATTGGCAAGCCAATCTCCCCATGCGAAAAAATTCCACCTTTCTTTATATTTAATCTTAATAAATTTTCTAAAACCATACTAGAAATACCCGTTGTATATGAATTTATTAAAAAGAATAATGGTTTTTCAGAAAGTACTCTACTACATAAGCTTATTAAATCTGGTAAATTGTCTTCAAATTTCCATACTTCACCATTTGTTCCCCTTCCATATGAAGGTGGATCCATAATAATTGCATCATAAGTGTTACCTCTTCTAATTTCACGGCTTACAAACTTAACCACATCATCTACAATATATCTAACCTTTCTATCTGCCAAGCCAGAAGTAGCCACATTTTCTTTTGCCCATGTTACCATGCCTTTTGAGCTATCAACATGGCAAACAGAGGCTCCAGCATAGCTACATGCTACACTGGCACCCCCTGTATACGCAAATAAATTTAGCACTTTTATTGGTCTTCCTGCACTTTGTATTTTTTCTATCATCCAGTCCCAATTAACTGCTTGCTCTGGGAATAAGCCTGTATGCTTAAACCCCATTGGCTTAACTAAAAATTTTAGGTCTTTATAATGTATTTGCCAACTTTCTGGAAGCTTATTTTTGTAATTCCATGCTCCACCACCGGTAGAACTCCTTATGTACTTAGCATTTGCCTTCTTCCACTTTTCAGGAAATGTTTTTTCCTTCCAAATAATTTGTGGGTCAGGTCTAATTAAGTAAATATTCCCCCATCTTTCTAATTTTTCCCCATTTGCCATATCTAATATTTCATAATCTTTCCAATTTTTTGCAATTTCCATTTTTTCGTTTCCTTCCTATTATACAGCTGTTAGAATATTAAAAAAATTTGTAAGCAAAACTATATCAATTCCAATAAAAATAATTGCTGAAAATATTGCCGTAGTAATTATTTTATGTTTTTTTATTAGTTTTGCAAACCTGCTTGTCCATTTTACCTTCTCAGTCTTTAGTGTGTTATGCACCTCATCATAACGTATTCCAAAAATCATATCTTTTGTATACTCCATAAAACCCCTCCTTATGTTATAAATATATGCGCGCTTTTAAGTTTTATGAATAAAATCGTATAAAAAATTTCGACAAAATTATCTATTTAACTCATCTTTTATTTTTTGTGCTAGTTTTAGTGTAATTCCTGGAATTTTAGTAATTTCCTCTAATTTTGCATTTTTAATATTTTCCACACTTCCAAACTCTTTTAGCAATAATTTTTTTCTAGTTTCTCCTATTCCATCTATTTCATCCAGCATAGATTTTGTAATTTGCTTATCTCTAAGTGACCTATGGTATGTAATAGCTTTATCATGTATGCAATCTTGAAAATATGTAATAAGTTTCATTAAATTTTCTGATAAAGGGATTTCCTCTCTATCTCCTGTAATAAGCGCTCTTGTTCTATGCTTATCATCTTTTACCATACCATAAACAGGGATTTTTAGGTTTAGTTCTAAAACAGCTTGTTTACCCGCATGAATTTGTGTAACTCCACCATCTACAAATATAACATCTGGCAAGTTACCAAATGCATTGTCATTTTTTTCAATACTATGTTTTAGTCTTCTATAAATCACCTCATGCATGCATTTAGGGTCATCTTGATCAAAAACAGTTTTAATTTTAAAATTACGCGATAAATTCTTTTTAACCTCTCCATCTTGTAATACACACATTGAGGCTACAATAAATTGCCCTGATGTATTAGATATATCATACCCCTCTATTTTTCTTGGCACTTTTTTAAGACTTAAAATTTCTTTTAATTCATTAACTGCTTGATATTTTTCTCTTTCTTTATTTTCAAGCGTTATCTGTGCATTATTTTCTGCCATTTCAACTAATCTTAGTTTTTCACCTTTTTGTGGTGTTTTTATTTCCACTTTTCTTCCAGCTGTTTTGCTAAGCCAAGTTTCTAATATATCTTTATCTTCAATTTCTTCTCTTAACATTATTTTATTTGGCAAAATTACTTCTGTTAAATAATGTTGTTTTAAAAAGTTAGAAAGAATTTCCTTATCTGTTTCATCTTGCAAACCTTCTAAAAAATAGTGGTGCCTTTCCACCATCTTGCTTCCTCTAATTAAAAATAATTCTATACAAATATGAAAAGGACTTCTTGCTAGTCCAATTACATCTATATCATGCTCTGATAAATTAGAAACTTTTTGCTTTTCCTCTGTAATTCTTTGTATTGCATACTTTTTATCTCTTAGCATTGCAGCTTTTTCATATTCTAATTTATCAGAAGCTTCTTTTATTTCTTCATCCAGCTTTTTAATTACTGCACCAGTTTTACCTTCTAATAAATTAATAATCTGATTTATTTGTGCAGAATATTCTTCTTTTGAAATCTTTTTAGCACATGGTGCAGAACACCTTTTTATTTGGTAATTTAAGCAAGGTCTTGTTCTTTCTTTAAATACTTTGCACTGCCTTATTTGATATCTATTACGTATAAAATCCAGCATTTCATTAGCAGCACCTGCACTTGGGTATGGACCAAAATATCTTGCTCCATCATTTAAAACTCTTCTAGTTAAAAATATTCTTGGAAAATCTTCCTTTGTTGTTATTTTTATATATGGGTAGGTTTTATCATCTTTTAAAAGCACATTAAATTTTGGCATATTTTCTTTAATTAAATTACACTCTAATATTAACGCTTCTGTTTCATTATCTGTCACAATGTATTCAAAATGGTCTATTAATTCAACCATGTTTTCAATTCTTTTAGTCTTATTATTTTTTCTAAAATATTGCCTTACTCTATTTTTTTTTTTTTTTTTTTTACCAACATATATAATATGGTTATTTTTATCCCTCATAATATTTACGCCGGGTTTATTAGGTGGCTTTTTTAATTCTTCTTCAATATTAAACATGCTTAATCCTCCCATGTTTCTATTTTACCATAATTGTTTAGCTTTTACAATAACGATAATCTCCACAATTGTATTATTACGTTTGCCCTTGCTGTCGCCTTCCATCCTTATGTCAAAAATATCTAAACCATTTTTGACAAGGACATGGTAGTTGGAAGTCTCTAGAACTACGCTAACACTCCGCCTGCGCAGACTGCACTTTCATAATACAATTGTGCACTTATTATACTTTTGTAAACTTAAGAACCGTCCCTTAGTCACCCTAAATAGGGTGACTGGGACCCGTCCCCAATTATGAATTGACACATTTTGTTTTTTATAGTAATATAATATCATTATCTTAAAATAAAGGAGGATATTATGTGTGGAATTGTAGGATACATAGGAAATAAAAAGGCAGTACCTGTATTAATAAATGGATTACTTTCACTTGAATATCGAGGTTATGATTCAGCAGGAATTGCAGTTTTAGAAAATAATGAAATTGTTGTGATGAAAGATAAGGGCAGAGTTGCTAATTTGCAAAATATGGACGAAATTAATAATTTAAATTCTTCTATTGGTATTGCTCATACTAGGTGGGCTACACATGGCAAACCTTCAAAAGAAAATGCTCACCCACATACTGATAATAGTGAACAATTTGTTGTTGTACATAATGGAATTATTGAAAATTACAATGAATTAAGAGAATTTTTAACAAAAAAGGGATATAAATTCTTATCTCAAACAGATACTGAAGTAATTCCTAATTTAATTCATTATTATTACACAAATGGTATAGATGATAATGATAAATTTTTAAGAGCAGTAAAGTCTGCGGTTGATGATTTAAAAGGTAGTTATGCAATAGAAGTTATCTCAAAATTGCATCCTGATAGAATAATTGTTGTAAGAAAAGATAGCCCACTTGTTATTGGAAAAGGAAATAAGGAAAACTTTATTGCATCAGATATTCCAGCTATTTTATCACATACAAAAGATTTTTATTTATTAGATGATTATGAATATGCTGTTGTTTTCAAAGATAGTATAAAATTTTTTGATAATACTTTAATTGAACATAGCAAAGCTATTAAAAATATTGAGTGGGATGCTACAAGTGCAGAAAAAAATGGTTTTGAAGATTATATGCTAAAAGAAATTTATGAACAACCAAATGCTATTCGCGAGACTGTTGGTTCTAGATTTAGCTTAGGTGAAAAATGTAGTTTTGATGATATTGACATTTCAAAAGAATATCTATCAAATATTGATAAAATCTGGATTATAGCATGTGGAACAGCAATGCATGCAGGTTTAGTTGGAAAAAATGCTATTGAAAAACTTTGTAGAATTCCAACTGAAGTTGATATTGCTTCTGAATTTAGATACCGTGACCCAATTGTTAATGAAAAAACTCTATGTATTTACATTAGTCAATCTGGCGAAACAGCAGATACTATAGCAGCTCTAAAACTTGCTAAATCAAAAGGAGCTAAAACTTTAGCTGTATCAAATGTAATTGGTAGTTCTATTACTAGAGAGGCAGATTATACAATTTATACACATGCAGGACCAGAAATTGCTGTTGCTTCTACAAAAGCATATACTTCGCAGGTGGTTCTAATGGTAATTTTAGCTATGTATTTTGCTGAAATCCTAGAAACTTGTGATGAAAAAACTATTTGTGAGTTAAAATCAGATATTCTTGATTTGCCAACTAAAATTGAAACAGTACTAGATTCTATGGAAAAACTAGAAAAATTTGCAAAAAAAGTATATACAGAACATGACATGTACTTTTTAGGTAGAGGAATAGATTATGATGTTGCACTAGAAGGTTCTTTAAAACTAAAAGAAATCTCATATATTCACTCTGAAGCATATGCTGCAGGTGAGTTAAAACATGGTCCAATTGCTTTAATTGAAAATGGAGTTACTGTTATAGGCATTTTAACAGACCCAAATTTAACACTAAAATCAATTAGCAATATACAAGAAGTAGTAACAAGAGGAGCTAAGACTTTAATAATTACAAATCAAAACTTAGGAAATGTTACATTTGATTATGTTATTAATTTGCCTGAAACAAATAGTCTTATCTCACCTGTTTTATCAGTTGTACCACTTCAATTATTTGCATATTATATTGCTAAAAACAAAGGGCTTGACGTAGATAAGCCTAGAAATTTGGCAAAATCTGTAACTGTGGAATAATTCACAAAAATATTTTTAAAATAATTAATAAAATAGCGCCGTGGAATACCAAGTATTCCTACTAGTATTGATGTAAATATATTTAGTCCAATATGAAATTGAAAAGCGCTTCCAATTAAATTAATTATAAAAATTGAAAGACCACCAAAAATAGAGTTCATAATTAATTTAAATATAGCTTTAATGGGAATAGCAAATATTTTGCCAATAACCCATAAAGCAATAATACAAATTAAAATAATAATTATTGTAGAAATGTCCAAGTTTTATCACCATACCTTTAATTAATAGTTATGATAAAACTTGGACAAATATAACTCTATCCCACCTGTTTTTTTCTAAAATATAATTCTTCAATCATATCTAACGAAATTCCCCTATTTCTCGCCTTATTTACTAAAAAATCCAGTTTACTTTTATTTGCTTTTATTTCATAAGTATAATAATCAATAAGACCTTCTTCTGCTGTTTCAAAGTTCTTTGTAGCAAGTTCTAGTTCCTTTTTAGTTTTTAATACACTCATTATTAATTCAATCTTTTTTTCTTCTTCTGTTTTATCAGTAATAACATCTTCTCTTAAGTACCCCTCCATATAAACCACTCCTTATCCAAATATTATTTACATTATACTCTTTTATTTTGTTTTTATTCTTAAATCATACTTGCTTTTTTTCAATAAAGTGTTAAAATAGATAACATAATAAAATATTTATAAGGGGTATGTTATGATTGATATTAAATTTTTAAGAGAAAATCCTGATATTGTAAAAGAAAACATTAAAAAGAAATTCCAAGATTACAAATTAGTATTAGTAGATGAAGTATTGGAATTAGACAAAAAAAGCCGTGAAGCTACTCTAAAAGGTGATGAACTACGTAGCAAAAGAAATTCTTTAAGTAGTGAAATTGGTAATTTAATGAGACAGGGAAAAAAAGAAGAAGCAGAAGAGATTAAAAAACAAGTTCAGAAAATTAATATGCAACTTGAAGAAAACGAAAAACAAGAAGAAGAATATGCTTCTGAAATTAAAGAAAAAATGATGAAAATTCCTAATATAATTCATGAAAGTGTTCCAATTGGTGAAGATGATAGCAAAAATGTTGAAATCGAAAAGTTTGGAGAGCCAATTGTTCCTTCATATGAAATTCCTTACCATACAGACATTATGGAAAAATTAGAAGGAATTGATTTAGATGGTGCACGTAGAGTTGCAGGAAATGGTTTCTATTATTTGATGGGTGATATTGCAAGGCTTCACTCTGCAGTACTTGCCTATGCTAGGGATTTTATGATAAATAAAGGATTTACATATTGTGTTCCACCTTTTATGATTCGTAGCAATGTTGTAACAGGTGTTATGAGTTTTGAAGAAATGGATGCAATGATGTATAAAATTGAAGGAGAAGATTTATATTTAATTGGTACAAG
>CALXVE010000035.1 GCA_944391885.1 uncultured Clostridia bacterium
CCAGTAGTATAAAAATCTTTCTATCATTTTTTCATGGGTATATAGCTGCATTTCTATGTCGCACTCTACATTATCATTAATTACCGCTCTTATATCTACTCTACCATTTTTATCTTCTTTATTATCATTTAATAAATCTTTACTTTTGTCTAAGTCTATTTTTTGTATTTTTATCTTTAGTATGTCTTCTAACATTGCTTTTGTTATTTTCTCCCTTCCTTGTGAAAATAAAGTTTGAAATACTACATCATTTTTTGGTCCTAGTAAATCATATTTTTTCTTTCTTGAATTTTCTTCCATGTAAAATTCCTCCATATAAAATAAATTTTATATTTTAGGCAAAAGGCGTTACTTTATTTTTAAATTACTTATTTGCTTACTTTTTCACTTACTAATATTGGGTATTTTTTAGATATAAATTAATTTTAAGATTTAATTCATTGATAAAAATATTTATTATTAAGAAAGTTTTTGAATTTTATATTTAGAATTTCATATTTATCAAATATATTATGATGCTAAAAAGTATTATATCTATTTAAGTTAATATTCTAAGCAGTAATGCCTCTCGGCTGAAAATATAATATAATTATATTAGCAGATTTTATAGCATTTTGCAATAAAAATCGTTCGTCATATTTCTACATTTTTCGACATATATAATTTAAATATTTTTTGTATAAAAAATAAATTCATGAAAGAAATTTATTTATTTAATTTTTGTATTAAATTATTTTTATTTAATTATTTATTATTATTTATAATTTATTATTTATTTTATTATTATTAAATATTTAATTATAATATAATATAATATAATTTAATTTAATTTAATTTAATTTAATTTAATTTAATTTTATTTTATTTTATTTTATTTTATTTAAATAAAAAAATATGCAGGTGCTTCCTACATATTATAATTAATATTTAATTTATTTTAGTTGCTATGCCCTAAGTCACCCTATTCAGGGTGACTCGGACCCGTCCCCAACTAATTTTGGCGGAAGCTGAGGGATTTGAACCCTCGCGGCCCTTGCGAACCCTAACAGTTTAGCAAACTGTCCCCTTCAACCACTTGGGTAAGCCTCCATATAATTATAGAAGTTAGAAGCATTTTCATCTAACTTCTATTAAATTTATTGGCGGAGAGGGTGGGATTCGAACCCACGGTAGGCTACAAACCTACGCCAATTTTCAAGACTGGTGCCATAAACCAACTCGACCACCTCTGCTTCTATCTGTTACCAAAGTCGGTAACAGTATCTATATTAACATATTTAGGCTTTACTGTCAAGGATTTTATTTTATTAGTTTCATAATTCTTTCTAGTTCATCATTTGATGTGTATTGTATTATTATTTTTCCACTTCTTTTGCCGGCATTTAATTTAACTTTTGTGCCGAAAAAGCTTTGAAATGAGTCTTCTATATCTCTACAAATAGCTGCTCTTTGTGCTTCTTCTTTTTTAGGTATTTGTTTTTTTAGTTTTACCTTTTTTTCAACCTCTCTAACAGATTCCCCTCTTTCTATTATTCTAAGTGCTGTTTGATATTGTAAGTCTGGGTCAGTATATGCTAGTAGTGATCTACAATGTCCTTCTGTTAGTTTGCCCTCTAATGCTAAATTTATTACTCTTTCATCCAAATTTAAAATTCTTAAAATATTTGTGACTGTTGTTCTGTTTATTCCTATTATGTCTGCTAATTGTTGTTGTGTCATGTTATAATCGTCCAATAATTGCCTAAATCCCCTTGCTTTATCTATTGGGTTTAGGTCTTCCCTTTGGATATTTTCTATTAATGCTATTTCTTTGTTTTTACGTTCGTCACTATCCCTTACTATGCAAGGCATTTCTCTTAACCCTGCTTTTTTTGCAGCTCTCCATCTTCTTTCTCCTGCAACTATTTCGTAATATCCATCTTTTTTTGTAACTATTATTGGTTGGATAATTCCATATTTTTCAATAGATTTTGCAAGTTCTTCTAATGATTCTGCTGGAAAAGACCTTCTTGGCTGATTTCTGTTTGGCTCTATATCTATTACTTTAATGCTCTGCACAATTTCTTCTCCATCTTTTAATTTTCTTTCTTCTTCTTTAGTTAATTGGTTTTCATTGAATAATGCTTCTAAACCTTTTCCTAAACCTGTTTTTTTTGCACCCATTTATATTCACTCTCCCTTTTTATTTTATTAAACTGCATGTTTGCCCTTAGCAGAATTCTCATTGTTTTTTAAAAGTTCTTTTACAAATTTATCATAGCTTTTTGCTCCTTTTGATCTTGGGTCATATACACTTATTGGCATACCATAGCTTGGCGCTTCGCTTAGTTTAACATTTCTTGGAATAACGGTTTTATATACTTTATTTTCAAAATATCTGCTTACTTCTTTTACTACCTGATTTGATAGGTTTGTTCTTGCATCATACATTGTTAAAAGTGCGCCTTCTATTTCTAAGTTTTTGTTAAGATGCTTTTGTACCAGTTTTACTGTGTTTAGTAATTGGCCTAGTCCTTCTAATGCGTAATATTCACATTGTACAGGTATTAAAACACTGTCTGCTGCAGTAAATGAATTTAATGTTATTAATCCTAATGATGGTGGGCAGTCTATTATGATATAGTCGTAATTTTCTTTTACCATATCTAATTTTTCTTTCATTCTGTATTCCCTTGACATCATTGATACAAGCTCAACTTCAGCTCCTGCAAGGTTTATATTTGATGGGCAAATAGATAAATTTTTTATTTCTGTTTTTTGTATTGTGTCAGCTGGATTTATTTCATCATTTATAATTAAGTCATATACAGAAAGTTCAACGTTTTTATCCATTCCCACTCCACTTGTTGCATTTCCTTGTGGATCTGCATCTATTAATAGAACTTTTTTGCCTCTTTTAGCTAGTAAAGTGCTTAAATTTATTGCTGTTGTGGTTTTTCCAACTCCACCTTTTTGATTTGCTATTGCTATAATTTTTCCCAATTATATTGCCTCCTTTTTATGTTATGTAAACTTAGCATTTAACCTATGTTACGTAAACTATTTTGTAAAAATATCAGATTTAAGCCGTTTTTAATGTCTGAATTTCTTGTATTTTACTTGTTTAGAAAGCGAAGGTTATTATACCAAATATATTTTTTCTTAAAAAAAATTAAATATTAATAATATATAAATATTAAAAATATGTCAATGAAATTTTAAAAATTTATAAAAAAAATCTTAAAAATAATTTTAAGATTTTTTGAATTTATATAATTATTTAATTGGCTCTTTTGTAGGTGTTCCAGCCTTTCTAGGGTATTTATTTGGCGTTTTATTTATCTTTTTTATTACTATAATTTTTCTTTTTATATCTGTATTTTTTAATGTAATTTCATCTATTTTTTCTATTTCTCCACCAAGTATTTTTATTGCATTTTCTGCTTCTTTTAATTCTTCGGCTGTGTCTGCAGATTTCATGCATATACATCTTCCATTTAATTTCACAAATGGTAGCATATATTCTAATAACACATTAAGCTTGGCTACAGCCCTTGATACTACTATATCATAGCTTTCTCTATTTCCATCTATTTTATTAAATTCTTCTGCTCTTCCATGTATTGCTTGGATATTTTTTAATTCCAATTTTTCAATTACTTCATTTAAAAAGTTAATTCTTTTATTTAATGAATCTAATAATTTTATTTCATTTTTTTCTAAAACTATTTTAAGTGGAATTCCTGGAAAGCCTGCACCTGTGCCTATATCTAGAATTCTATCATTTTCGTTCATATATGGAGTTATGCTTAAGCTATCTACAAAATGCTTTGTTATTACCTCTTTTGGCTCTGTTATTGCTGTTAAGTTTATTTTTTCGTTCCAGTCTAATAATAGTTTCATGTAGTTATAGAAATTATCTTGCTGTTTTTCTGAAAGTTCTATTCCAAATTGCATAGCTTCTTCTTTCAATTTAGCTTTAAATTCTTGTTTTTCCATTAAATTTACTCCTTATAATTATTTTACTTGATTTTGTTGCTCTAAATAGATTAATAATACAGATATATCTGCTGGTGAAACACCTGATATTCTTGAAGCTTGACCAACTGAGTTTGGCTTTATTTTGTTTAGCTTTTGCCTTGCTTCTAGCCTTAATCCCTTAATAGTAACATAGTCTATGTCTTGTGGCAATAGCTTTTTCTCTAACTTTTTAAATTTTTCTACTTGTTGTTCTTGTAATTTTATATAGCCTTTATATTTTACTTCAATTTCTACTTCCTTTGTAACTTCTTCTGGTAAATCAAGTCTTTTTAAATCTATTTCTTTTAAATCATTATAGTTTAATTCTGTTCTTCTTAGTAATTCTGCTAGTTTTGCACCTGTTGTAAGTGGTGATGAGTTATGGCTTTGCAAGAATTCATTTACTTTTTCTGTTGGTTTTATAGTTGTATTTTCTAATCGTTCTATTTCTTTTTCAATTTGCTGCTTTTTAATTAAAAATTTTTGATAGCGTTCTTCTGATATTAGCCCTACTTCATGCCCAATTTCTGTTAATCTTAAGTCACTATTGTCCTGCCTTAATAAAAGCCTATATTCCGCTCTAGAAGTCATCATCCTATATGGTTCATTAGTTCCTTTTGTAACAATATCATCTATTAAAACACCTATATATGCCTGTGAACGGTCTAAAATTACTGGTTCTTTTCCTTTTAATTTTTGCGCTACATTTATTCCTGCCATAATGCCTTGTGCTGCAGCTTCTTCATAACCCGAGGTTCCATTTATTTGACCTGCAAAAAACATCCCACTAATTTTTTTGTGTTCTAAAGATAGTTTTAATTCTGAAGGGTCTATACAATCATATTCTATTGCATATGCTGGTCTTGTAAATTCTGCATGCTCAAGCCCAGGTATTGTGTGATACATGGCTATTTGTACGTCTTCTGGCAAAGATGAACTCATACCTTGTATATACATTTCCTCTGTATCTCTGCCAATTGGCTCAACAAAGATTTGATGTCTTTCTTTATCTGCAAAACGTACAACCTTATCTTCTATTGAAGGACAATATCTTGGTCCTGTTCCTTTTATGTCTCCTGCATATAGCGGTGAGCGGTGTAAGTTTTTCCTTATAATCTCATGTGTTTCAGCTGTTGTATATGTTAGGTAGCATGGCAATTGTTCTTCGTCTTCTTCTATTTTGTCCTCAAAAGAAAATGCCATTGGGTGCTTATCTCCATCTTGTCTTTCCATTTTAGAAAAATCTATGGATTTTCTATTAATCCTTGCTGGAGTTCCTGTTTTAAATCTTACTAGATTTATTCCTAGGTTTTTTAATACTTCTGATAGGCTATTTGCTGGGAATACTCCATCTGGCCCACTCTCATATGATACTTCACCAATGTATATTTTTCCTTTTAAATATGTTCCAGTCGCCAAAATAACGGCATCTACCTCATATCTAGCGCCTATATTTGTTTCTATCCATTTTATTTTATTATCCTCAACACCTATATTTACAATTTCAGCTTGCTTTAGAAAAAGATTTTTTTCTTTTTCCAATGTATGCTTCATTTCTGCTTGATATTTTTTTCTGTCTGCTTGAGCCCTTAAAGAATAGACAGCTGGACCTTTTGAGGTGTTTAGCATCCTAAGCTGAGTATATGTTTTATCAATGTTTTTTCCCATTTCTCCACCTAAGCAATCTATCTCCATTACTAGATGACTTTTTGAACTTCCACCAATGTGTGGATTACATGGCATATTTGCCACTGCTTCTAAGCTTATTGAGAATAATAGTGTTCTTAGTCCTAAACGCGCTGTCGCTAGAGCCGCCTCGCATCCAGCGTGTCCGGCACCTATTACTGCTACATCATATTTTCCTGCATCATACATCATTTTTTATTCCTCCATTTATTTTTCCAGTTAATTGTGAAACTGAAACCGGCTAAAAGTGCTTGCAACGTTTGTCGAATTTTGTCGAAAACCTTTTATCTCTGGTTTATATGTTTCACGAAATTTTTGTGTTGTCTTTTTGACTAGCTAATTTTTTCGTCAAAATCCTGTAATCGTTTGAGCTGTAAGGAAAAAAGGTATAACTTATAGGTTTATTTTTACGTTATTTGTCTTTTTGTTGTAGTTTTTCGTAATTATTTTCACGCTTAAAGTAATAATATTTTTATTATAAGTTATTTTCCTAGACAGAATTTTGAAAAAATTTCATTTATTATATCTTCTGATACGTTTTCGCCTGTAATACTGCTTAATTCTTGCAAGGTTTCTTTTATTGGCACAGAAATTAGGTCTAGAGGCATTTTTTCTTCAAAGACATGATATGATTCGTCTATTGCATTTATCGCCTTTCTAATTTGATTTTTATGCCTTATATTTGTTATAACATTTCCTTGTGATATTTCTATCTCATTTAATTTAAACATTTCTGCAATTTTATTGTATAATTCTTCAAGGCCAACTTTATTTTTTGCAGATATTTTTATAATTGGTTTTTCTATTTGTTTTAATTCTTGGCTATTTTCTAGTTTTAAATCCCCTTCATCTAATTTATTTAGCAATATTATTGCTTTTTTATCTTTAATTAAAGCAAGGATTTTTTTATCTTCTTCTTGCAAAGGTATTGTGTTATCTATTATATATATAACTAAATCTGCCTTTTCTATTAAATTTATAGCCTTTTTTACTCCTATTTCTTCTATTTCATCTTTTGCATTTCTAATTCCTGCTGTATCTATTATTTTTAAAGGAATTCCATGAACAGTTATAAATTCTTCTATTGTATCTCTTGTGGTACCTTCTACCCCACTTACAATAGCTCTTTCCTCATTTAAAATTGCATTTAACAAAGAAGATTTACCTGCATTTGGCTTTCCTACAATTACAGTATTTATGCCATCTTTTAATATTTTTCCATTTTCAAAACTATTTTCCAAATTTACTAGCTTTTCTTTTACATTTTTTATTACATTTTCTATTTTTTGGCTAGTTAATTCTTCTATGTCATATTCTGGATAATCAATTGAAGCTTCTATATCTGCCATAATATCTAATAAATCTTTTCTTATTTCTTGAATTTTTTTAGATAATGCACCTTCTAGTTGATTATATGAGGCTTTAGCTTCTTGCTCTGTTTTGCTATTAATTAAATCAATAACGCCTTCTGCCTGTGATAAATCAATTCTTCCATTTAAAAATGCTCTTTTGGTAAATTCCCCCGGCTCTGCTAAGGTTGCACCAGCAAGTAAGCACTGGTTTAAAATCTCCTGTTCTACCACTATTCCACCATGTGAGTTTATTTCGCACATATCTTCTGTTGTATAGCTTTTAGGAGCTTTAAAATATGAAACTAATACTTCATCTATATTTTCACTAGTTTTTAAGTTTATAATATGACCATATTTCATAGTATATCCACGGATATCTTCTATTTTTTGCGGATTTATTGGCTTAAATATTTTTTCTAATATTTTAAAACAATCTTTTCCGCTTATTCTAATTATTCCAATTCCCCCATTACTTGGAGCAGTTGCTATTGCTGCTATTGTGCTCATTTTTATTTTCCTTTCTTTTCAAATTAAAAAGTCAAAATTAGAAATAGCTTTATAGGCTAAAATCCGAACTTTGACTTCCGATTTTTATATATTCTTTTTACTTATAACCACTTTTCTGTATGGTTCTTCTCCAACACTATATGTTGTAACTAAATTATTTTTTTGTAAATAATTATGTATTATTTTTCTTTCATAAGCTGACATTGGCTCTAAAGTTACATTTTTACCAGTTTTTATAACAGTTTTTGAAAGTTTATTTGCTAACCCTTCTAATGATTTTTTTCTTTTTTCACGATAATTTTCAATATTTAATACAATATGTGCTTTTGTTTTTAAGTTTTTATTTGCAATTGTAGTTAAAATACTTTGCATTGCATTTAGGGTATCTCCCCTGTAACCAATAAATGTTCCTGCATTTTCGCCATTTATTTCAACATATATATATTCTTCATCAGAAGTTATGTTATAGCTTAGATTCTTTGCCTTAGAAACAAATTCATCTAAAAAACTAGTTAAATTTTTAGTTGCAGTTTTTAATTCTTCTGGTTTTAAATGTACTTTTTCCTTTTTGGGATAAGTTTTATGTTCTTCAGCTGATTTATTATTTCTAGCATGATTTGACTCATCTTTTAAAGTCATTTCTACTTTTACTATTCTAGGAGCCAAAATGCTAAAAAAGCTTCTTTTTTCGTCGCTTTCTAATATTTTAATTTCTACTCTATCTTTTGAAACACCTAACTCAGTTAGCCCTTTTTCAATAGCTTCAGTAGAAGTTCTGCCTTCTGCAATAATAGTTTTAGCCATTTTGTTCTTCCTCCCCGTCTTTGCTTTCTTTAAATGACATAATTTTATTAATTATTAATCTTTCAATTATCATTAAAATATTACTTACTAGCCAATATAGGGCAAGTCCTAATGGTGCAATTACAGCAATTATAACAGACATTATTGGTATCATATATGTCATGTTTTGGCTCATGGCTTGCATTTGTTCCATTGGGTCTATTTCATCTTCTTTAACTTCACCATTTTCTACAACAATATCTTGTTTTTTCTTCTTCTTTTTTTGTGTTGCTGTAGTTAATTTTATAGAAATAAATGAAGTAATTACATAAAGTCCAGGAATTACATATACTTTCCAGTCATTTAAGTTCTGTGTTGGAACCTTGCTTAAATCAAGTCCTAAGAAGTCCATATTTAATCTCAAGCTATTATATTCATCTCTTTTTGCTTCTAGTTCTTCCCTATTTCCTACATCTTCTTGTTGCAACTGCTCATTTACTTCTTGATATTTTGTTTCTGCATAATCTAGTAAACTAATTTGTATATATCCGCCATTTTGCTCAAAACCACTTTCTTGCATTTCAGCTGTATATTTTTCAATTATTTCTGGATTTATGCGTTTCATATATGTAAGTGGCTGGCTAACTAGCCAAAATACTGATAAAATAATGATAATTTGTAATATTGAACTTAAGCAACCACTAAATGGACTCATTTTTTCATTTTTATATAATGCAATTGTTTCTTGATTTAATTTTTCTGGATTATTTTTATATTTCTTTTGAATTTCTGCCATTTTTTCTTGAAGTTTAGCAGTTTTCTTCATTGTAGTTTGTTGTTTTATAGTAATTGGTATTAATATTATTCTTAATATTACAGAAAAAATAATAATTGCAATACCATAATTATTTACTAAACCATATAACCAATTTAGGAGATATCCAAATAATTCTGATATAAATCCCATAAATTCCTCCCTATTAATTATTTTTTAATTTAAAGGATCATATCCACCTTTTGCAAAAGGATGGCATCTTAATAATCTTTTTATCCCTAAAAATATTCCTTTAAAACAGCCATATTTTTCTATTGCTTGCATCATATATTCTGAGCAACTAGGATAAAATTTGCAGTGAATACCCAAAGAACCTAGAATTGGTGAAATTATTTTTTTGTATCCTTTTAATAAAAAAATAAAAAAGTTCTTCATTTTAGTATTCCTGCCTTTGTAAAAATAAATTCCATGTCTTTTTTAATTATATTAAAATTGGCATTTTCTACAGGAATTTTTTTGTTCCATAAAAAAACAATTTGATAACCTTGTTTTAAATTACCTAATATTAAGCGATAATTTTCTCTAATTTTTCTTTTTATATTGTTTCTTTTTACAGCATTACATGTTTTACTGGAAATTGCAATTCCTATGCGGTTTGTGTTTTCTGCATTTTGCATAATGTAAATTATAATTTGATTCCCAATATAAAACTTGCCTTTATTTAAAACATTTTTAAATTCATAATTTTTTTTTAATGTTTTTATTTTTTTCATTAAAACCACTCTTATTTAATACTAAAAAGGTCACCTTTTAAGTGACCTTTTAATTTATGCACTTAATTTTTTTCTACCTTTTGCACGTCTTGCTTTTAATACATTTCTTCCGCTTTTAGTTTTCATCCTTTTCATAAAACCATGTTCTTTTTGTAATTGTCTTTTTTTAGGTTGATATGTTCTTTTCATTTTAGCACCTCCTGCTCCCTATTGTCTTTATATTTTATTATTTTGCATAAGGCAAAATAACTAATTTTTACATTAACGTCAATATTATACACCACAAAATATAGTTATGTCAATATTACAAAACAATTTTCATTTTTATTTTTATTTCTATTGACTAAAGTGACACATTTTTGATATGATATAGAAACATAGGGAATTACGCTCTTTAGCGGTTTTTCCATATAATAAATTTATGTTAATTATATCGATTTTTTGTTAAAATATAAGACTTTATTAAGGTTTACTTATCCACAGTTGTGGAAAACTCTGTGGATAACTTCACATAATCAATTGCAAAAATACTGGAAGGATGAAAAAAGATGCAAAGAAAAGAAATAGACGAACTACTTACTAAAGCAAAAAAATTATTAGAACCAGAAGTAACAAGTATTGCATATAAAACTTGGATAATTCCTTTAGAAATTATATCTATGGAAAATTCTACAATTACTTTTCATGTTGGTTCTATAGTTCACAAAGATATGATAACAGGCAGATATGCAACTTTAATTAAAAATACTTTTTCATTTTTAACCAATATTGATTATGATATAAAAGTAATTTGTGATGAAGAACTTAAAGATGCTGGAATTGATGTTAATAACAGTGTTTTAAATAATTCTCCTTCCATAACACCTACATATAACAAATCAAATTTAAATATTAAATATACTTTTGATAGTTTTGTAGTGGGGGAGAATAATAGGTTTGCGCATGCAGCAGCTTTGGCTGTTTCTGAAGCACCTGGTACTGCATATAATCCTTTGTTTTTATATGGTGGTGTTGGGCTTGGTAAAACCCACCTGATGCATGCAATTGGTAATGAAATTTTAAAGCATAATAAAAATGCAAATGTATTATATGTTACATCAGAAGAATTTAATAATAATTTAATTTATGGTATTAAAGAAGGGAAAATGGAGAGTTTCCGCAATAAATACCGTAATACAGATGTGCTTTTAATTGATGATATTCAATTTTTAGCAGGTAGGGATAGAAACCAAGAAGAATTTTTTCATACTTTTAATACTTTGCATGAGGCAGGTAAGCAAATAATTCTTTCTAGTGATAGACCACCAAAAGATATTCAGCCTTTGGAAGATAGGCTAAGAACTCGCTTTGAGTGGGGATTAATTGCTGATATTTCTAACCCAGATTATGAAACACGTATGGCAATATTACAAAAAAAGGCTCAAACAGATAATATTATTATTGATAATGAAATTTTATCTAATATTGCAACTAAAATTAATACAAATATTAGGGAGTTAGAGGGTGCATTAAATAAATTAGTTGCTTTATCAATATTAAAAAGTATGCCTTTTAGCATAGCTTTATCAGAAGAAGCTATTGCAGATGTTGTTCATAGCCAAAATAAGGTTTTATCTATAGAATATATTCAAGATGTTGTTGCAAAATATTTTAATATTTCTGTAGCAGATTTAAAAGGTTCTAGAAGATCTAGTGATGTTGTTTTGCCTAGGCAAATTGCAATGTATTTATGTAAAAGTGTTGCTCAAATTTCTTATCCTAAAATTGGAAATGCTTTTGGCAAAAGGGACCACTCAACAGTTATGCATGCATGTGAAAAAATAGAATCTGAAATAAATCAGAATACAAATACAAAGTTAATTGTGGAAACTGTGAAAAACTCATTATTTTCAAATAATAATGAATAAATAAACAAAAACTTGACTTTTTTGAAATTTATGTTTTTCAAATACTCGTTTGGAAAGATTTTTGGTAATTCTTCTTACGGAAGTCTTACATTAGATATCCACAGGCACCTGTGAATTTCCTGTTGATAACCTGTTGATAAAATCTTTTCCACATTAAAAAGTTGAAACTGTAGATAACTTTTAAAATTATCCACAGAGTTATCAACAAAAGTTTTACTACGGATATTAAGGTTTATGATAGTTTTCCACAATATCCACAACACCTATTACTACTACTACTAAATATATTTATTTATTATATTAAAGAAAGGGACGAGGTAAAATGAAAATTGTTTGTGATAAGGATACAATCCTTAAAGCTATTAATTCCGTAACAAAAGCGGTTGCATCTAAAACAACAATGCCAGTGTTAGAAGGAATTTTAATTCAAACAAATGATAAAGAAGTAAAATTTACAACATATGATTTAGAAATAGGAATTGAATACATTATGGAGTGTAATGTAGAAGAAC
>CALXVE010000036.1 GCA_944391885.1 uncultured Clostridia bacterium
AATTCTCGCTTCTCATCATCGGTTTCTATAATTATGGTACCTTTTTCTTTCAGTAGATTTTTTTCTAATATTCTTCTTATTGCATCAACTGCAAAATCTGCTTTATACGGTGGGTCTAAAAATATAAAGTCAAATTTAATTTCTTCTTTTTGCATTATGTCCAAACATTTTTTATAATCCTTATTTATTACAATTGCTCTATCTTTCAATCTTGTTTTTTCTAAGTTTTCATATATCATTTTTATAGGCGAAAAATTTTTTTCGCATAGATATGCTTTTTTAGCGCCTCTACTTAAGAATTCAATTGCAATGGCACCACTTCCAGAAAACAAATCTAATACAATAGAATCTTCAATATTATTTTGTATAATATTAAATAAAGATTCTTTTACTCTATCTAGGGTTGGTCTTGTAGACAGACTTTCAATTGAATTTAGCTTTGTTCCTCTAGCTGTTCCACTAATTACTCTCATAGTTCCTCTATTTTGATATATCTATTTTATATTTTTTAGCCAATATGTCAATAGTTTTAACAAAATTGTAATATGAACTTAATGCAATTGTAACATTGTTAAATATTTGTAATATTGCGAATACATTATATAACACCAAACCAAAAAAGTAAAGATTTTTTTATTTTTTCCTAATAATATTTTGTTACAAATTTGTAATACAATTGTAATATCGTTGTTATATTATTTTGTAATATTTTGTTGTATAATGAATGTGGATTATATTACCAAGGAGAAAATTGAATTAATGAATATTGAACAAGAGTTAAAAAAGGATGGAATTGAAATAATTGGAAGACTAGACACTTTGAGTATAAATACTCTTGCAAAAGACGTTTCTGACAAAATTTGCAAGACTTTCCCAAAGGCTCATTTTGTACCAAGCCAACTTTTTATAGAACTTTCAAGAATTCCAATGTATATTGCTCGTATGCCAGAGGGTTTTGCAGAAGCTAATTACTTTTACAAAAATTCTTCAATCTATTTTAAATCAGGCATTCCTTTGGATGAACTTGAAAAATTTGCAATCCATGAGTTTATACACTATATTCAAGAAGTAAGAGATAACAAAGGAAATGTTGTGCGTTTAGGTCTTTGTGATTTTACAGAATTTAACACTTATGGATTGGCATTAAATGAAGGTGCAGTTCAGCTTGCTACAGCTAAGGTTCTAAATCAAAATATTGATATTGTAAAATATTATGATATTTCACTACCTACTACAAGCCCAACATATTACCCACTTTTGTGTAATTTAGTTCAGCAACTAGCATATTTAATTGGTGACGATGCACTGTATGAAAGTACTCTTTTAGCTACTGAACAATTTCAATTAAGTTTAGTTGAGGTCTGTGGCAAAAAAGCATTTTTCAAAATCCAAGATAATTTAGACGACATTTTAAATATAGAAGAAAAAATTATAAAATTAAATCATGAACTACTTTCAGATGGTTGTGAAGGTGCTAAAGCCCAAAAGGTTGCAAGTAAAATTTCTAATTATAAAAAGAAATTAAAAGACACTTTTATGGAGACTCAAAAATTGATTTTTACTTCATATTTTGATAATGAATTTAATAAACTTACTACAACAGAAGCAATTGAAATGTATAGATGTAGATTATATAATTACAAAAATTACATTGGAATAACAGAAAATTATAATGAATTTAATGATTATTATATTAATAAAATGGCTGCACTAGAAGATAGATATGAGGCTATTTTAAATAATGTTGCTATTGTTCCTGTGAATAATAGTAAGATACATAATATATTTAGAGCATTAAGAAATATTTTTTCACTTAAAACCGAGAAAAACCTAGATAATTAGGGTATTTGCAAGTATCTCGTTTTTAATAAATTTTTATATTACAATCTTCAATAGGGTGAAATTATGATAAATTTTAATATTGAAGAATTGTTAAAACGTGAGGGAAAAACGAAATACTGGCTTTGTAAAAACATGAATATTACTAACAGAAATTTAAATCGTATTATTAATCGGTGAAACTACTTCTATATCTTTTAAATATTTAGAAGATATGTGTAAGTTTTTAAACTGTAAAGTAGAAGATTTAATCTCTTTAGATGCAGAAGATGAAACTTCTGCTAAAAAGGTCATATAACCACGTTATATGACTTTTTTAGTATTTTAAAAGGGTGGTTATTTACACCCTTTATTGCTGAGCATTTAAATATTCTGCAATTTTATTTGCAATTTCTCTTCCATCTCTTGCAGCCCATGCTACAGTAGAATTTTGACCTGCCACATCTCCACCAGCAAATACTTTTTCATGTGATGTTTTTCCATTTTCATCTACTTCAACATACTTCTTATTTGTTAAGGCAATTCCTTCATTTTCTAGCATTTCCTTATCTGCCTTTCCGCCTACTGCCATAACAACATAATCCATTGGAATTATATAGTTGCTATTTTCTATATACACAGGTACTTTTCTTGTCTCTCCTTCTTTTTCCACTAATTTTGCTTTTATACACTCTATATTTTCTACTTTTCCATTTCCTAGAACTTTTGTAATATTTGTTAAAAATAAAAATTCTATTCCTTCTTTTATGCTATCTTCTATTTCTTTATCTTCTGCTGGCATTTCTGCCCTAGACCTTCTATAAATAACAACAACTTGCTCTGCTCCTAATCTTTTTATTGTTCTAGCACAGTCCATTGCTACATTTCCGCCACCAATGATAGCAACTTTTTTTCCATAGTAATCTGGATGCTCTCCTTTTTCTAACAAAGTATTGCCTCCAAATACTCCTTCTAAGTCTTCCCCCTCTATCACCATTTTTCGCGGAATATTTGCACCTATGCTCAAAAATATTGCATCATATTTATTTTCTAATTCTGATAATTCCAAGTTTTTGCCCAATTGTTTTTCGCACTCTACATTTATGCCCAAATTTAAAATTTGTGCAATTGTTTTTTCTACAATTTGTTTATCTAGCCTAAATTGTGGTATTCCTCTTTTTAGTATTCCACCTAAATCAGGTTGTTTTTCATAAATTGTTACATTAAAGCCTTTTTTCCTCAAAAAAGCACTTGCGGTTAAACCTGCTGGTCCCCCGCCTATTACAGCTACATTTTTACCATTTGTTTTTGGTTCCATCCCTTGTTTTATATATACATTTTTTAGAGCATCTTTATTATTCAATGCCCAATCGCCTACAAAAGCCTCTAATTCGCCTATAGAAACAGACTCTCCTTTAATACCTCTAATGCATTTGCCTTGGCACTGCTTTTGGTGTGGACAAATTCTTCCGCAAATTGCAGGTAAAACTGTAGTTTCACATAATATTTCATATGCTTTTTCGTAATTTTCTAGTTTTAATTGCTCTATAAAATCAGGAATATGGTTGCTAAGTGGGCAACCTGTTCTACATTGTGGATTTTTACAATTTAAACAATACTCTATTTTTTCCTTTTCCATGTTTTATAATATTCCTTTCTAAATGCACAAATTTTTACATTTTTCTTGTACTTGTTTTAGGTCCAACCAAAAGTCTATTTTTTTGTTTTCGTCACGTAATAATGCTGCTGGATGCCATGTTGGCATATATAATATTCCCTTTTTTTCTATCCATTTTCCTCTACATGCTGTAATTCCATATTCTTTTCCTAGAATATTTTTTAGGGCTGTGCTACCTAAAAGCACTATGATTTTAGGCTTTACTAGAATAACCTGATTTCTTAAATAATCCAAGCATGCTTCTGCCTCATCATCTTCTGGCACACGGTTTGCTGGTGGTCTGCATTTTACAATATTTGTGATATATACAGAATTTCTATCTATTCCAAGCCCTTGAAAAGCTTTGTTCATTAGTTGCCCTGCTTTTCCCACAAATGGTCTACCTTGTGCATCCTCATCTGCACCTGGACCTTCCCCAATAAACATTATGTCTGCATCTTTATTTCCTTCACCAAAAACAATATGTTTTCTTGTTTGGCATAATTTACATTTTTGGCAGCCTTGTATACTTTTTTCTAAATCTTCCCACATAATTAATCGAGTTCAAACCCTTTTCCATAAAAATTAAAAAGAAATTCTAATCTCAATATTTCCCCCTTATTTTACACAATTTTCTAGTAGTTCTATTTTTCTATCTGCTCTTGTATCTATTTTTGCCATTGTTCCTATTGGTATAACTGTTTTTTTATCAATATGACCAAAGTTATCTGATTTTATAATTGGGAAATTATATTGCCCTTCCAATGTGTCTAATAGTATTCTTTCTAGTGCAATACTTCCATCATAATTTCCTACCCACATGCCTCTTATTTTATCAAACACACCATTTTGCTTCATATTATATAAGTAATTGCTTGCTAGTTCTGGCGGTGTTTCCAAAAATAATTCTTCTATAAATAATATTTTGTCTGTAAAGTCAATACTATATTTTCCTGCTACCATTTCATTTACTAAACTTAAATTTCCACCTACCAAAGTGCCTACTGCTTTTCCTTCTTTTATTGTTTTAAACTCATCATCTGCTTGCCCCAATGCTAGCCCACCTTCTACAAAGCGTTTCATAACTTCTTCATACCCATACTTAGTTGGCCAAGAGGTTAGAGCTTTAAATGTTGGACCATGAAATGTTACAAGCCCAGTTTTATTATATATAATATTTAAAATAGAAGTTGAATCGCTAAACCCACATATAATTTTAGGGTTTATTTTTATTCTGTCATAGTCCAAATAATCAAATGCAATATTTGAATTAAAACCACCCGAAATACAGAAAATAGCCTTTACTTCCTTGTCTTCAAACATACTGTTAATATCTTCTGCTTTTTCTTTTGCTGTTAGTCCATATCCCAATGTATTTGACAATGCATTTTTTGCAAATTTTATTGAAAAACCTGCACTTTCCATTAATAAAATAGATTGATTTATTACTTCTAAATCATCTTTATCCACTGGGCTAGAAGGTGCAATTAGCCCAATTGTATCCCCTTCTCTTAATCTTTCTGGTATCATATTTATCTCCTCTCACTTTCCACTTCTCACATCCCACATCTCACTTCTCACCTCTCACATTAATTATTGCCGCATTTCTTCCTGAATTTTCTTTATCCACACGGTATGAGTGAAAATATTCTGGATGGCATTTTGTGCAAATTCCACTATCTATAATGTTATCACTTTTTAATCCCATTTGTTTTAATATCTCTATATTTATTTTTGTAGTATCTATATTATATTTTTGCATGCCATTTACAAGCTGCCCTTTTTTAATAATTTCATCTATATTTTCTAAATCTTTAAATTTATTCTCAAATAATTTTTTCACATCTTCATCTACTTCAAAACAGCATTGTTTTATACATGGGCAAATACAGCAAATTATGTCTGTTGGTTCTGAATTATATGTGCTAACCATTTTTTCTACTAGCTTTTTTCCTATTTCTTGCAATGTTCCCTTCCAACCAGAGTGCGCATTACCAATTACTCTTTGTATAGGGTCATAGAAAATAAGTGAAGTGCAATCTGCAGAAGTTGTTAAAAGTGTAATATTTTCTTTATTTGTTATCATCCCATCTACATCATTTAATTCTTTTATATCTTCTACCACTTCCACATTATCTGTATGTGTTTGGTGTGGCTTCATAATTGTGTTGGTATCTAGTTTTAGGCAATCACATATTAATTTATAGCTTTGTTTTAGCTTTTCTTCATCTTTATATTTTGGCGGAAAATTTAATTTATCTTTACTTCTTAATGTATAACAATGTGTTATTTCTGGATATTGTAATAGTTTTTTAAATTGAATATATTCTATTCCATCTTGATTATTATATATTAATTTTGAATTAATATTTTTTTGCATATTAAATCCTTTCTATTTTTCTATTACTATTTTATAGATTTAAAAGTAATTAGTCAAGATATAGAAAAATTTTTTCATACTTAAAGCGACCGTGTGGTCGCTTTTTCTTTTTATCTTTTGGTAAAATGTCAGCTTTGCTTTTCAATTTGCTCTAATACATACTCTTTATTAGCATTTGCTATATATTTATAATCATTTTTTGTGGTTTGGTTAAATTGGCAAATTGCCTTGTAACTGCAATATTCACATGGCGTTTTTTTGTTTTGAATATTATAATATGGCTCAATGCCAATGTTTCCTTCTAAAATTTCAGTTGAAATTTGCTTTATAATTTTTTCTATATAAACCTGCAATTTCTCAAACTGCGCTCTATTTAAAGTATTTGGCTTATCTGAAACTTCTCCACTTTTATTAATATATGCAGAAACAATATTCGAACTTCCAGAGCTTAAATTTGTATCCATTTTTCTTACTACATTAACATCTGCTAAAATAAGCCCTTTCATTCTAAATTGCTTTTGCAATTCTTCTTTTATCTGTTCTTCTGCAACATGTTTATCAGAATTTAGCAAAGGCTCTATTAATGGAAAATAAAATACACCTGCTGGCAAAACATCATTTATTTTGCATGTTGCATCTAAATATGTTAGAAGTTGAAGTTGCAAACCTGCTAACACCTCATTTAGGTCTATATTTTTTACAGAAGATTTATAATCTATAATTCGTATATAATTTCCATCTGGAGTTTTGGCAATATCAATTCTGTCAATTTTTCCTGTAATTTCAACTTTTTTTCCATTTTCCAATTCAAAAATTATTGGCTTATATTCTTTTCCTTCTTTAAATTCTAATTCATGACCAAGCACTTCAAATTCGCTGTATTTTAAGCTATTAACTATATATTTAATAGATAAATTTATTACTTTTTTTAGCCTTTGTGCTAAAACTCTATATTTAGGAATACTATTAAAAATCTCGTATTTTTTTAATCCAAGTTTTACTTCCACAATTTCTTCTGTAATGCTTGTAATTTGGCTTTCTGCCAGTTCTTTTACATTTAATTCATTTTCTTCTAAATATGTAAAAAATTCATCTATTACCTCATGCATAAAATTACCAGTGTCTATTGCCTGCACATTAAAAGTATTTTGCTCTTTTAACTTTAGCCCATATTTTAAATAATATGAAAAAGCACATGCTTTATATTGTTCCAGCCTTGAAACACTAGTTTTTAATGTATCTCCATATAATTTTTGCAAATTTTGCTTTTCTAGTTTTTCTGGAATATTTTCATATTTAATAGCTTTTATGCTAGCTTCTAATTTCTCTGGCTCATATTTACTATAGTAGTTATATACTTGAAACCATACTGGCTCAACGTTTTCCCCTTGTATAAATTTTCTTAATTGTACTAGTAATTCATCAAATGTAGTGTTTTTTAATAAAATTTCGCTTTTTCTTTCTACTACATCGCTTTCCTCTTTTAAGTTTGGAAAAATCCTTTTAATTTTATTTAGCATAATTGAAGGTCTTAAAGATTTTCCTTCCGCATCTGATGACACATATGACAAATATAGTTTTTCCTCTGCAGTTGTAAATGCTTTATATATATTAAAATTGTCATCATATAGTTGTTCAAGTGTTCCATTTGCTAGTTCAATTCCACATTTCTTAAGAGTTTCCCTATCTTTATCATTTAAAAATCCTTCGTTCTTGTGATTACTTGGAAAACTTCCATCATTTAGACCCATTATAAATACTGCCCTTACCTTATGTGACCTTGAACGGTCAGTGTCACCTATTATCACTTGGTCTGCTGTACCTGGTATTGCCCCTAAATGGCTTGTTTCAAATCCCATTTTTAAAATCTTGCTATATCTTTCAAATGTTATTTGCTCATCACCTAATACATTTATTAGTTCTTTAAATAAATCTGTCACTATTTTCCAAGTAGTAATATATTCATTTACTTTTTCTAATTCATTAATTTCCTGCAAATATCTAATCTTATCTTCTAATTTTTGCGGAATATTATTTTTTAATATAAATTCATATATATTTTGGGTTATTTGCTTTACTGTTTTTAGTCCTTTTAAATTCTGCTTAAATTCCAAAAGTGGATCTACAATTTGGTCTTTTGCATGTAAGATTATTTGCTTTTCTTCATCTGTCTCATCATAAAAGCTCAAATCTTTTGCATACCATTTGCTTCCTTTTAACCCCCACTTTAAGCTGTAATTTTCCAGCATGGAGATTTCATATTGTTCTAAATCTGTAAATCCTGTTTTTACATAGCCCATCACCGCTTCATATGACCAATTTTTTACAAAAATATCTAATAGTGAAAGTATCCATTTTATTAAAGCATTTTCGCTTAAATCCTTTTCCTCATCAATAAATACTGGAATTTGATATTGCCTAAAAATGGCTCTGCAAAGTGCGCCATATGTTGCTAAATCCTTTGTTATAACACTAATATCTTCATATCTATATCCATTTTCTTTTACAAGCTTTGTAATTTCTATTGCAATATGCTCTATTTCTGAATATGGATTGTTTGCTAAGAATACCGATAAATTTGGTACTTCTTTTTCATATTTTTTGTAAAATGGTGCTGATATATTTTCTGCTATGTGCTTTAACTCTGGCACTTTAAATCTAACTTTTTCATTTAAATTTATTGGTTTTTCTATTTTTATATTTTCTTCTTCTGCAATTTGCATTAATTTAAATGCAGTTTTTTTATTGCTATAAAAAATATCCTGTTCTTGACTTAAATCGCTATTTAAATTATCTGCACATATTGTAATTGTTACACTTTTAGAATATTTTAATAATTTTCTTAGCACCTCATATTCTTGCGCTGTAAAGCCCACAAACTCGTCCAAATAAATATCACAATTTTTAAATTGCTCAGAATTATCAAGTTTTTCTGTAAGTATTGTTAAACCATCATTTTCATCAATATATTTTTCCTTAATCCTATTTGTATATGTTTCATATATCTTGTAAATATCTTCTAGCTTTTTATTCAAATATGTATCTTCAATATTTTCTGCACTTTCTTTTAAGCTATCAATTGTAACATTATGTTTTTTAAGTTCTGTTAATTGTGTTGCTATCATTTCCACATTTTCATCTGTTTTGCCTAAAAAGGTAAAATCTTCTTTTTGAAGCAATAAAATATCATCAAGTAGCATTGCCCTTCCACTACTTGATAAGCGTTTTTTGGTTTTTCCTCCAACTTCTGTCAAAATGCGGTATGCCATACGGTTAAATGTTATAACCTCTGCTGTAAGCACACTACTGCTTGGCGCAAAGTCTAATAACTTTTTTTCTGCTGTAAAAGAAAATTGTTCTGGGGTAATTATTTTTATGTTTGGAATCTCTTTGTTACCAGAGTTTATCTGCTGATTATTTAATTTTTCTTGTATTTCTTTAAATATATATGTACTCTTTCCCGTTCCTGCTGTACCATAAATAATCTTAAGCCCCATGTTTTTCTCCTTTCTTTTAAGCTTCGCGCTTCCAGTAAAATAAATATTGCTGTGCTATTCCTGCTAAATTTCCATATTTTTGTTTTGCTAATTTTTCTATCTCCTTTTTATTCACTTTTTCTTCTTGAGCATTGTGAATATATAGTTCGTTCATTACTCTCCTTACCCACACATCTATTGGAAAAACTTCTAATCTTTTTAGAGTAGAAAATAACAAAATGCAGTCTGCAACTTTTGGTCCTACTCCTGGTAATGTTAGCAATGTATCTCTTACCTTCTCAGTATCTTCTTGCTTTAATTTATCCAAATTCACTTGCTTAGTTAAAATAATTTTTGTAGTCTCATACACTCTTTTATCCCTAAATCCTAATCCGAGCTTTCTTAAATCTTCTACTGTAGCTTTTGATAGTTCTTGTGCGGTTGGAAAAGTATAGTATTCTTTATTATTCCATTTTATTAATTTACCATATTGTTTTGATATTCTTTCAATAATTCCTTTAATTCTAGGAATATTGTTATTTGCTGAGATTATAAAAGATATAATTGTTTCCCATAGGTCTTGATTTAAAAGCCTAATTCCTCTGCCATATAAAATGCTTTGTTTTACATTTTTATCTACTTTACTAAGCGTTTTTTGCATTTCCTCATAATTTCTATTTAAATCAAAATATTCGGTTACAATTTCTTTTATATCCCCTTGGCATATTCCGTGAAATATAATTTTATTATTTTCTTGTTTTACATTTAAAACATTGTTTTTAAAGACACCAGTATAACTGCCATCTTCCTCTTTATTCCACCTAAAACATTGCCCACACTCAAAAATGTGCTCTAGGCAAAAAGTATCTACCTTTGATATTTGATAATATTGTTCTTCCATTTTCTTGTTCCTTTTTCTAGAATTCAATATTTATTTTATCAAATTACCACACTACTTTCAATTGTTTGTTATAAATTTTTAATTGGGATATTTTTTAGACTTAAATTAACCAAATTACAAGAATTTTAAAAAATCATTTAATTCGACATTTGCCTGTTCTAGAATACTTTTTAGTGTTCCTCTAGCAACTTCATTGTGCATGGGGATTATGTATGTTAGCCCCGTTAATTTATTTTTATACTTAGCATGACTTCCTTTTTGAGATACTTTTTCGAATCCAAATTTTTCTAATACTTTAATAATTTTGTTCGGAGACAATATTGGATATTTAGAACTCATATTGTCACCTCCACTGTTGTTATTAAAACTTCTTTAGGTATAATTGGTTCCTCATTTTGGTAATACAATTCTAGTGCTTCCTTTAGATTTTTAATTGCTTCTTCAATAGTTTTTCCTTGTGACGCCACATTATTATCTAGGCACTTGGCAACATACCAATTTTCTTCTTTTTGAATTATTACGTTATACTTTATGTGCATTTTTTCCTCCTATAATTTTTATTTACCATTATACTATATCATACTTTTTGTTTATATTAAAGTACTTTTGTAAATTTTGGATAATTTTTTATTGCAGAAATCTCCCTTTAAAACAGCACATGTCAAACCTGTCCCTACTAAAGACAAAAGTGGTAGATTGGGGACTGTCCCAAAAGAGACAAAATTAATCACGCTTGAAGCCCTTGCCCCAGGTTTCTCTTGCATTTGCAATAATTATAAATGCTTTCGGGTCAAGCTCTGTTGCAATTTGCTTTATTTTTGCAATTTCACCTCTTGCACCAACACATAATAGCATCATCCTTTTTTCTCTTGTATACATACCTTTTGCATAAATTCCAGTGCTACCTCTGCCTAATTTATTTCCAACTTCTTCTGCTATTTCTTTGTAATTTTTGGATACAATAAACATCATTTTTGTAAAGTTTACACCTTCAAAAACAATGTCTATCATTTTCCCCATAAGGTAGATACTTATTGCAGAATACAAGCCTATTTCTACTTGTTTAAAGAAAAATACATTTAATGTTACAATTATTATATCAATAATTACCATTACATTGCTTGTTCTAACATGTGGCTTATATGCTTTTGCAATGTAAGTAATTAAATCTGTTCCACCTGTTGAAGATCCAGCTTTTAAGACTAATGCCAAACCTAGCCCAATGCATACTCCACCATAAATACATGCCAAAAATCTATCTTCAGTTAATACTGGTATCTGGTCTAAAAGGTCTATAAATATTGATAATATAACTGTTCCTAAAATTGATTTTATTAGTAATTCTTTTCCTAACTTAAAGAATGCCCATATCAAAAAAGGAACATTTAAAGCTAAAATTACTGTTCCAAGCGGAAATCTAAATAAATAATATATAATTGTGGCAATACCTGAAAATCCACCTGATGATAGTTGGTTTGGAAGTAAAAATAGTGAAGTTCCAACCGCCATTATAAAGCAACCTAATGTTAGGTAAAATAAATCTAACAAATGTCTTCTAAAAGTTAATATTCTTTTTGTTTTTATATAATCCATAAAAATCACCTATTATTACAATTATTGGTAATAATAGGTGATTTTATACATTGTTTTATTTTTTTAATGCTCTTTCTTTTAATTCTAAATTTTCTTTTAATATATCCTCATAAGTTTTTTCAATTTCTATTTTAAATTTGCTTTTTTTCATTTGCTCATCTGGTTCAACTATCACATCCACCTCATATGTATCTTTTAACTTTACTATATTTTCCTTTTTATGTCCAATAATATTATTTACATTTTCGGGATTTGCAATAATTTTTACCTTCATTACTTTTGT
>CALXVE010000037.1 GCA_944391885.1 uncultured Clostridia bacterium
ATAAAAGAAATTTCCTTATATCCGCCAAGCCCTGTTTCATTTTCATTTAAAATTTCTAATTTCCAATGTTTTTTTTCTGCATACATTGAATACATCCTAAATAATGTACCTGCAAATAGTGCTGCTTCTTCTCCACCAGCCCCTGCACGAATTTCGCAAATAACGTTTTTATCATCATTTGGATCTTTTGGAATTAATAATATTTTTATTTCTTCTTCCAATTTTGGTAATTTTTCTTTATTTTCTTCTATTTCTAACTCTGCTAGTTCCTTCATTTCAGGGTCTTTTAATAATTCTTTTGCATCTTCAATTGCTTTATTTACATTTTTATATTCCCTATATTTAAGCACAACTGGCTCAAGTTCGGCATGCTCCTTCATTAAATTTCGCCACTCATCTTGATTATTTATAACTTCTGGGTCACTAATTTTTTTTGTAATTTCTTCATAACGTTTTTCAACTTCATCTAATTTTTGAAACATTATATTCTCTCCTTGTTTTAATTTACCTTAATATTATACTGCAAAAATGCACTTATTTCAAGTATTAATTAATGTGCAAATTTTATTTAGATTTTAGTTTGGTGGTACATTTTTTCAGATTTCAATTAAATTATATTTAATATTTAATTTATCTAAAATTTGTTTTTCTCTTTCAGTACATGTAAATAAAATTATTTGATGCTCAGTAGACTTTTCATTTAAAAATAATAAACTATTTTCAAGGCGTTCATCATCAAAATACGCAAAAGGCTCATCTAAAATAATTGGCATTTTTTCTTTTGATATTTCATCAAGCATTGCAAGCCTTAGTGATAAATATAATTCATCAATAGTACCTGTACTCAAAAGATTAGCACTGACATATTCACCATTTTCTAATTCTACAATTATTCCTTTTTGCTCATGAATAGTAATTTTTTTATATTTTCCACCACTTATTTTTTCTATTAATTCAGATAAATTTCTTGTAAACTTAGGTGTAACACTATTTTTCATTTTTTCATATGCTTTTTCTAATAATTCTTTTGTAATATTAATATATTTATTTTTTTCTTGTATAATTTCAAGTTGCTCTTTTAAATTTTCGTATTCTTCTTTTAATGAAATTATTTCTTCTAATTTATTAGAAATTTCTTTTTCTTCATATTCTAAGCCATTTAATTTTATTCCATAGGCTGCAATCATTTCATTTGATTTTTCCAATTCTTTTTGTACTTCATCAGGTTCTTGTAAGTCTAAAATTTTTGAAAAATCCATATTCGGATTTTCTTTTTGAATATTTTTAATTAATTCATCTCTTTTCTCATCAATTTCTTTTTCTGTTTCTAATATTTCATTTTTTTGTTTCTCAACTTCATTTTCTAATAAATTAATTTGTTCATTTATTAAATTAATTTTTTCTTTAATTTTTTGATTATTTATTTTTTCTTCAAATTCTTTTTCTAATAATTCTTTATTTAATTTATTTTTTATTTTTTTATTTTTTAAATAATAAATAAAAAATAAAATTAATTCAATTGGAATAAATGAAAATAAAATATAATTAATTATTTTATTTTTTATAAAAATAAAATTAAAAATATTTAATATAATTAATAAAATAAAAAATATTAAAAAAATAAAATAATTTATTTTTATTTTTTTATTTAATTTATTTTTTTGTAAATTATTATTTATTATTTTTTTATTTTTTTCTGAATTATTTAAATTATTTTTTAATAAATTATTTTTTTCTTCATTTAATTTTTTTATTTTTTCTTCATTTTCATTTTTTATTTTAATTTTTAATTTATTTTTTTCTAAATTAATTTGATTTTTTTGAGTTAACATATTTAGTTGTCTAATTGCATTATTTTTGTTTTTTTCATTAATTAAATTATTCTCTAATTCTTCTTTTTTGGTCTGCAAATTTTGCTTGTCATCATTAGTCAAAAACTCACCCTTTAAGACAAACTCAATTTCTTTCATACGTTTTTGAAGAGCATTAAGTGGTCTATCCTGTGTTCTATTTGTTCCTACTTCCTCTACCTGCTTTTTATTTAGTCTTTCAATTGCCTTTTGAAATGATACCTTGTCATCCCCAGTTCCCGCAAGGTTTGCAATCTTTTGTAGTAATGCATTTTGAGATTGGGTATCTAGTATAATCTCCTGTTGTGGTGACATTATTGTAGAAAGATATGTATTTTCATCCACCCCTGTCTGCTCATAAAAAAATTGGTTGCCATCCTTTTTGACAATTTTAAATTGGTCTGAAATGTCCTCTAAATTTTCATTAAATAACTTGAAATTTTTTTTATTAAAATCTCTATATACTTCAAAACTTTTTCCATCATCTAATTCATATTTTATTTTTCCAGAAAATTCTTCACCAGTCCATGGAGTATATTTTTCATAATCTGATATTTCTTTTCCATTTTTATTTTTTGAAATTCCATAAAAAATATTTTTTATATAATTTAATAAAGTAGATTTTCCACTTTCATTTTTTCCATAAATAATATTTAAATTATTTTCAAAATTAATTTCTTTATTTTTTAAATTTCCATATGAATTTATTTTTATATTTTTTATTTTCAAAATTATTTTTCTCCTTTCTTCTAATCCAATGCCTCAAGTCCAATTTCTAATATTTTATTTATTTCTTCTTCAGAATAATTTTTATTTTCCAATTCATTTAATAATTCTTGTGCGAAAATTCCTTTTAATGTTGTATTATTTATTAATTCTTTTAAATTATAATTTAATATTGTTTTATCTTTTATTTTTATAATATTTTCTAATAAAATAAATTTATTTAATTGCAATAAATCAATTTCAAAATTTCTTTTTCCTACTAATATAATTTTATAAAATTTATTTTCATCTAATTTTAAATTATTTATTTCTTCAATTAATTTTTCAAAATCAATTATATTACTTATATCAAATTCTAATTCTTTAAATTCTTTATCATCTACTTTAATAAATTCAAGTTCTATTTTTTTTTTTTTTTAATTTCCCACAATAAACCCATGCTCTCCAAGTTCATCAAATCCCATTGCTATTGTAGAACCTGGATACACAATTCTCTGATTTTGTTCAGTATTATAATCTGGTTTATGTATATGACCTAATGCAATATAATCAAAACCTAGTTTATTTAAATTATTTTTATTCATTGGATTATATTGTAATTGCAATTTATCACTTGCATTTAAAGCCCCATGTGTAATTAAAATATTTATTTTATTTTTATCTTCTATTTTAATATTTTCTACATTTAAGCTTGGACAATAAAAATCATCAAAACCAACACCATAAATATCTAGTTCTGGTGTTTCCACTTTTTCTATTTTTGAAGTAAATATTTTTACATTATTATTCCAATTAAAATTTTTATACATAGAATTATTTATATAAGGATTATGATTTCCAGGTGTAATAAATATTTTTGTTTCTGGAATTTCTTTAAATAATTCATTAATATATTCAATTGTAGTTTTTCTTATATATTCATTTTCATATAAATCACCACTAATAAAAAAATAATTAATTTTATTTTCTTTAATATAATTAATTATTTTTTTTAATATTTGCCTTTGGTCTAATCTACGTTTTTTGCCAAAATCATTTTTTGAACTTAAATTTGCAAATGGTGTATCAAAGTGCATATCTGCCATATGTACAAATTTCATTTTATCACTTTCCTTTAATATATATTTTATTTTCGCCTTTATAATTTTACATTACTTATATTAATTAGTCAATACTTTTAAGAACATTAGTTTTGTTAAATCACCTGTCCCTAAGTAAGACAAAAGTGGTAGATTTGGGACTGTCCCTAATCTACCACTAACTACTCATCAAGTGGGCCGAAAAGCTCATCAAATTTTGCTTCTAGTTCTTTTTGTATATCCATAGAAAATACTTCTTCCTCTTCTTCCTGTGGAAGTATTGGTGCTTCTACTCTTTCTTTTGGCCTTTCTTCCACATTTATTTCTGTAGGTGTGTTATTTTCTACTTTTATTTCTTGCTCTCTTTCTTTTATTTCTTCTTGCGGTTCATTTTTAGCCGTTTCTGTTTTTTGCTCATCTTCAAATAAATCATCAAGAGATTCTACTTTAAGATTTGCCACTTTGCTTTTTTCATCTTCTTCAACATATGGGTTATATGGATTATATTTTCTCCATTTTCCCCTGTCTCCAACATTAAATTCTAAGTGACTCATTGTATATTCTGCTAATTTTTTTGCCATTGGGCTTTCAAAATAATAATATTTTTTTGCCTTAACCGGCTTAATTCCTTTTTCGTAGATTATACAGTCATCATTGTCCATTCTTCTTAGTTCATCAGGTGTCATAAGTGGTCTAGCCATTACTTGGTCTGAATCACTATATCCCTGCCTTTTATATTGCTTATCTCTATTAACTGACCTGCTGTCTCTTACTATTGTTTTTTCTCCCAATGCTTTTGAAAAATATTCGACTGTTTTAAATGAGTTACTTCCTAAAAATACATGTGTATCACAGTTACCCATTATTGTTTCATAGGATTTTTCATATACTGCTTCTAACTGGTCTAAATTTTGCAATATAACACTAAATGAAATTCCCCTACTTCTACTTGTTGATATTTTTTTATCAAAGTCTGGAATTTTACCAATGTTAGCAAACTCATCACATATAAAGAACGTTGGCATTTTTAATCTTCCGCCATTTTCATCTGCAAAATTATATAATTGTTGTATCATTTGAGAGAAGAAAATAGTAAGTAAAAAGTCATATGCTGTGTGTGTATCTGAAGAAATTACATATACAGCTGTCTTTTTTGTTCCTATTTCTTCAAAATTAATTGTATCTGTTGAAGTCACTTCTGCAATTTCTTTTGAGTCGAATTTACCAAGCTTAGATTGCAAAGAGCTTAATATTGAGCCATATGTTTTTTCGGGTGCTATTTCAATTGATTTATAATTCATTCTAGCTGGGTGGTCATATGGTAATTGATTCATAAGTTCTGTTAATAAGTTGCTTCCACCATTTGCATTTGCTGCTCTTACAAGCTCTGAGCAACTTGCCAAGTTTTGTTCTTCTTCTGGTCTTGTAGCCATTAAGTAATATATTAAAGCTTTTAATAGCATTTCTGCCATATCATCCCAATATGGATCCGAATTGCTACCTTCCGTTTTTTGTCCTTTAACTATTGTATTTGCAATAACATCAACATCTAATTCACTTGATATATGCATTAATGGGTTATATCCATCACTATTTGCTGGGTTTACCAAGTTTAAAACTTTTATTTCATATCCATTTTTCTTTAAAAATCCTGCTGTTTTATCATACAACTCACCTTTTGGGTCTGTAAATACATATGAGCCAAGCATTTGGTAAGCATTTGGAATTGAGTATGATGCTGATTTACCAGAACCAGAACCACCGACAACAAGTACATTTATGTTTCCTCTTTTATCTACAGGCAAATAGTTGTCCCTTGCTAATAAAATTCCCTTATGTTTGCTTAGTACCCTATATTGCTCTCCACCTTCGCTCCAGTCACTTGAGCCATGTTCAATATCTGTGTATTCACTTTTTGGTTTTGAACGAAATAATCCAATAATAGCAAAAATTATATAAAATATAGTAAAGTATAATAATGTTTTAAAAAATGTTCCTATGCATTCAACTGTAAATACTTTTGTTATTGAATTAAAACTTACTATATTGGTAAATACATTTTCTAAGAAAACAGCAAAATTAAAAATTCCATTGTCTGTTGCTTCTACAATGGAATATGCAATTGGTGCAACGAGTATTACTGTTAAAATAACCCATAATACTCCTATTACAATCATACTTTTTTTATTGTCTTTTAATGTTTTTTTCACTTTATAATTCATGGTATTATCACCTTTTCATTAGTTTTATTAATCTCTGCTCATCTCTGTTTTTTTGTTTTTAGCTTCTGCCTTTTCTTTCATTTCTTCTCTGTTTTTCTTTACTTTTAATAATGCTTGGTAAACTTTAGGATTTACCATAACCATTGTTGTTCCATCTTGCATTTCTAAGGTTCCATCTTCTTTAACTCTTGAATTTCCTACCGGTGAAAAAACAATTTCTCCTAGTTCTTCTGATTTGATTACCTCTTTTTCAGAAACTCCCCATTTAGCAGTTTTGGGTGGTATTTCAATTTTTTTATCTGTTGGAATTGTTTGTCCACATACTGGTGCTGGATTATTTATCTCTTGCTTATCTTTTTTGTTTGAATGTACAGTTGTACTACTCATATAATATAAATCCCCTTTCTAGTTATCTTCCTTTTTATCTCGAATCTCAAATGCAAAATATGATTTGTATGGTTTTAATTTGCATTTGCCTTTTACCTCGTTTGTATCTTGATCAAAGTATAATATTGGTTTGATTTCTTCTGTTGTTTCAGGGTCTATAATAGATATAGGTCTTTTTAAATCTGGCGTATACCTAAATTCTTTGTATTCTGTTTCTTTTTCAGAATATAATGTATCAAATTTAATCGGAATAGGTCTTTTAGCAATTTTAACCTTGTCCTCTGCCAAAATTCCCATATTCACAACAACTTTATCTTGCCCAAAAGATAAAATCACTAAATCTTCTTCATTTTCGGGTTCATCAACAAAAAAAGTTTTCTTTTTAAGGTTTCCAGTTAATTCTTCAGCATACTCTAAACGTTGCAAAGTATACTTTGGATATTCATCAAGCAACCTTTTGTCTGTTTTGTTGATTCTGTATATTACGGTGCTTACACCTTGTGGATCCGTAATACTAAAGTGCTTTCCCTGAATCGAGTCCATTTTTTTACACTCCTTTTCTCTGAATCCTAATATCATAGTTTTTCCTTAGTTATGTAATCATCACTAACTTTAATTATAGTATAATTTTAGCTTTATGTCAATGTTTTTCTTGATTTATGTCAACTTTTAATATGGATTCATTATATTTTATTATATATTTTTCTTGGATTATAATTTGAAATCTTTTTTAATTCTTGAAATAATTTCTTTTCTTGGTCAGTCATATCTTTTGGCACCATAATACATACTTTTGCAATTAAATCTCCTCTTCCACCTTTTCCGTCAAGATATCCTTTATTTTCTATTTTTATTATTTCGCCACTTTCTATTCCTTGTGGTACATGTAAAGATATTTCTTCATCTATAGAAGCAAGTTCAACCTTTGTACCTAATGCAGCTTCCCATGGTGTAAGGTATAAATTAGTATATAGGTCTATTCCTTCCAAAGCATATTTTGCATCATTTTCTATTTGGATTTTTATCAGTAAATCTCCTGGTCTACCACCGTTTTCTCCAGGTTTACCTTGTCCCATTAAGCGGATTTTTTCATGGTTTCTTATTCCTGCCGGAATTTTAATTGTAAAAGTTTTCATTTTCCCATTTAATGCACGAAGTGAAATCTTTTTTTCTTGTCCATAAAAAGCTTCTAATATTGAAACATTAATCTCTGTATCTATATTTTCTCCTTTTATTGGCACTTTTTTATTTTTTTTGCTTTCTTGTGGCTTTTCAGCATCAATAATAGTTTTTTCTCCAAAAAACATATTAAAAAAGTCGCTAAATATTGAATCTTTGTTACGTTTGCTTTCTTCATAATTTGTTTTTTTCTTTTTTCCTACATGTGTATACCACATTCTATCATATTTTTTTCTTGTTGTCCCATTTGATAGCACTTTATATGCTTCATTGATGTCTTTAAATCTCTCTTCGGAAGATTTACTGTTTGTATTAATATCTGGGTGATATTTTTTTGCCTGCTCACGATATGCTTGTTTTATTTCTTCTTCAGAAGCTTTATAATTATCAATTCCTAATATTTTATAATAATCCTTGAAAATCATGTGTTTCCCCCTGATAATGTCATTTTATTTTCCGTCATTTGTATTATTTTGATTTTTCTTTTGATTTTCTCGTTTTAAACAATTCAAATTATAACATATTTGTTAAATAAATTAAATAGAATTTTAAAATATTATTCAATATATTTAATGTATTAATAGCTTATTTCTTGTTAAAATACTATTAGGATGAACCAATTTCCCTTTATCTATATTTTCTTTAATTGTATAGTTTAAAATTTCTAATATACAAGCATCTATATTGCTTTTGGCTAATTTTCTTAATTCTTGTACGCCTTCATATTCTCTGTTTTCCTCAATTTTATCTGATACAAATATAATCTTGGCTAGCAAATCCATATCAGGGTTTGTAACTGTATGATATTTAATTGCATTTTGCATTTCTTCTGTAAAACCGTATTTGTTTTTAGCTATGTCTGCTCCTATTTTTGCATGTAATAAGCCAATGTTGCTTTTTTCTATTTCATCTACTTGGATATTATGTTTTTGTGCATATTCAAGTTTTTCATCGTTGGTCATTTCTTTTGCTATATCATGTGCTAATCCTGTTAATTCTGCAATATACGTATCTATTTTATATATTTTTGCTAACTCTCCAGCTTTTTTCATAACACCTAGTGAGTGTTTATATCTTTTTTCTGATAATTTTTCTTTTAGTTCTTTTTGTATATTTTCTATACTTTCCATTAATTTAGTTTCCCCCCATCTAAATTCCAAATTCCAACTTCTAACCTCTAACCTCTAACTTCTAACCTCTATTTCAATTAATTTATCTAAAAGCTCAGAATATGTTAATCCACACGCTTCCCATAATTTTGGATACATGCTAATTTGCGTAAAGCCTGGCATAGTATTAATTTCATTAATATATACTTTATTATCTTTTTTTCTAATAAAAAAGTCCACACGCGCTAATCCTTTTCCATCTACTGATTTAAATGCTTTTATTGCTAGTTTTCTAATTTCTTCTTGCTTTTCTTCCCCTATTTCTGCAGGAATTACTGTTCTTGATTCAGAATTTTTATATTTTGCATCAAATGTATAAAAATTCTCTGCAGATAAAATTTCACCAACACATGTAGATTTTATATCCTCATTTCCTAGTACTGCGCACTCTACTTCTCTGCCTTCAATTTGCTCCTCTAAAAGGATTTTAGTATCATATTTGCTTGCATCTAAAAGGGCTTTTTCTAGTTCTTCTTTATTTTCTGCCTTGTGAACTCCAACAGAGGAGCCAGAATTTGAAGGCTTTACAAATACAGGAAATTTAACAGTATTTTCCACTATCTTTGCAATCTCTGTTATGCTAACCTTTCTCTCATTAAACTCTTTATCTATATATGTAAATTCTGTATTATCAGCATTTTTATGTGCTTTTATATATACAAAATCTGCTTGCAAAATTCCAGCTTTTTCAAATATTATTTTTGCATATACTTTATCCATGCAAATGCTAGAACTTAGCACTTTGCAACCCACATATGGTATTTTTAATAATTCAAATAAACCTTGAATCGTGCCATCTTCACCATATAAACCATGAAGTATTGGAAATACCACGTCTAGTTTTTTTAAGTATTCCATAGGATTTTCAATTAACTCAATTTCTGTTATCTCATCTCCTACTTGTAGCACTTCAATATCTTCTAGTGGTCTTATATATTCATAGCACTTCCCGTCCCTACTTATGTAAATTGGATATATTTCATACTTTTCCTTATTCAAATTTTTTATAACAGAAGTCCCAGATACAATAGAAACACTATGTTCTGTAGACATCCCGCCAAAAACAACACCTAATTTTAATTTACCCATAACATCAAATCTCCTATATCTTAACTATTTATTCTCTCTTTTACTTTAGTAAATTACTATGTAAACAACAATTTTCCTCTCTAAACTCTAACTTCTAACCTCTAACCTCTAAACTCCAACCTCTCACTTCCCACTTCTCACATCTACTTCAACATATCCTCTCACAAATTTGCGTAAAATTCAAAGAATTTGAAGCTTTTAATAATACAGCATCATCACAATTTAAATTTTCATTTAATATTTTAATAGCCTCATCATTTGTTTTACATAGGAAAACACTTTCTTTTTTCATGCCTTTTTCTTCTGCTTTTTTGGCAATGTTTTTTGCCTCATTTCCTACGCAAATAAGTAAATCAATTTTATTTAAAGCTACTACTTCTCCCACATCTTCATGTAGTTTTTTACTATATTCCCCTAATTCAAGCATATCTCCTAAAACTGCTATTTTGCGTTTATTAGGTAATTTTCCCAAATAATCAAGTGCAGCTTTTACAGAGTCATAATTTGCATTATATGAATCATTTATTATTGTTGCGCCAACTTTACTTTTTCTAATTTCCATCCTTTTTTGGGTTAATTCAAATTTTGCAATTCCTTTTATTGCATCTTCAATTGGTATATTTAATGCTGTAGCAACTGCAAGTGCGCATAGGCTATTTTGTACAAAGTGCTCACCACCTACAGGAATATTTACACTATATATCTTAGAATTTATTTTGGCTTCACAATAGCTTCTATTTTCTTTTAGCTCAATATTTTCTCCTAAAATATCACTACCTGTTTGCAAACCATATGTAATTACATTATATTTATCTTTTTCATGCTCATACCATTTGTTAAGCAAATCATTATCATAATTTATAACTACTGTTCCATTTGGCTTTAATCCTTCTAAAATTTCCATTTTTGCTTTTAATATATTTTCTCTAGAACCAAGCATTCCAATATGTGCAGTTCCAATGTTTGTAATTACTGCTATATCTGGTTTTGCAATGTTTGTAAGCACACTTATTTCTCCAAATGAGTTCATGCCCATTTCTAAAACCATTGCTTCTTCATCTTTTAAACTTAAAACAGTTAATGGAAGTCCAATTTCATTATTGTAATTTCCCTGTGTTTTTAGCACTTTATATTTTTGAGATAATACGCTAGCTACCATGTCTTTAGTGCTAGTTTTGCCTACACTACCTGTAATTGCAACAACAGGAATATCATATAAACTTCTTTTATATTTTGCCATATCTTGCAATAACTTTACTGTATTTTCAGCTAAAATAATGGTCGCATTTGGATATTTTTTTAATACCTCATCATCTAATTCAACATTTTCCAAAACACAGGCAATTGCACCTTTTTCTAGAGCTTCTTTATATAATGTGCTTCCGTTAAAATTTTCCCCCTGGATTCCCAAATAAATTTGCCCTGGCTTTAACTCTCTTGTATCCTTGCATAAATTTTCAAAAGGAAGGTTTTCATTCCCTTGAATTAATTTTGCATTACTTCTATCAATTAAATCTTTTATTTTAATTTTTTTCTCCATATTCTACCTCTTTTTATTTTGCTTTTTCATAATTATATGCTAATTTTATGGTTTATTGCAATAAGTTAATAAATATTTCTTAAAAAAGCAAAACAGCTCGAAATTTCGAGCTGTTTTTACTAACCTTGATTAGCAGTTCTGTTAGCGATTTCAATTGCCTTTGTAACTATATTTCCACAAGTCTTTGATGGTACATTTCCCCAAAATTTTTCCAAACTAATGTGTTAAAGTACCATTTGGCGTATTTACTATTACTAAAATATCCTCTTCCTTTCCAGTTTCTGCATTAACATATACCAAAAAGTCAGTATCATCTATTTTACCCTTAAACTCCCAACATAATATTTCACTTTCCCACTCTGTTGGTATAATTGCCAAGCCTTCACTTTTTATATCCAAGTTTTTATTTAAATCGCTTTTTGCTTCATCTGCAGTAATTATTGATTTTGGAATATCCCTTTTTTCATGATTATTTAAATATCCAGTTGTTTCTATTCCCATTACTTCTCCATTGTCAAGAGCTATTTTTAACTTGATTAAGTCAGGGTACACTGTTACATCATTTTGCTCATATGCATAATTTATTGTTACAATTCCATCTTGTTTTAAATAATATGTCTCCTTCATATTATCAAAGCCTCTTGACTTTAAAAAGTCTTTTCCTATTTCATCTGCTCGTTCTTGGCTAACACTTTCCGCTTCTATATTTCTGTTATAATTCATAAATACTACATGTCCACCTTTTTCAGTAATGGAA